>NZ_CAUVXP010000170.1:8524-13435 GCF_963555955.1 Protofrankia sp. Cas3 | reverse complement strand
GGTGTAGATCACGTATGCCGGGTGGTCGGGGAGCACGGGGCACACGCGTTCAGCCGGGGCCGGCTTGGCGTAGTCCAGGTCGGCCAGTACGGCGCCCAGTGCCTGTTCGTCGAGCACCAGCGAAGGCCGGACATCGGCGAGGATGACGTCGATGCGCTCCTGCGGGTACTCCGGATCGATCGGCACGTAGGCGGCCCCGGTCTTCCAAACCGCCAGGACCGACGCGACGACGTCCACCCCGCGCGGCAGGCGCAGACCGACCACGCTCTCCGGTCCGACACCCCGAGCGGTCAGGTACCGCGCCAGCCGGTCGGAGCGCGCGTTCACCTCGGCGTACGAGAGCTCGATGTCCTCGCAGACCACCGCGACTGCGTCCGGAGTCCGAGCGACCTGTGCCGAGAACAGCTCCGGTACCGTCGTGGACGGGACGTCGGCCGCGGTGTCGTTCCACTCCGTCAGAACTCTGTGCCGCTCGTCCGCCCCGAGTGCGTCCACCGCGCTGAGCCGGATCGACGGATCCGCGACCATGATCTCGACTATTCTCGTCCAGCATTCCGCGATCCTGTTCACCGACTCCTGGTCGAACAGGTCGGCGGAGCCGACGAGGGCGCCCCGGATCCCGGCCGGCGCATCCCGTTCGTCGAACAGCTCCACGACACCGAAGTCCAGGTCGAACTTGGCCACGGAAGACCCCGACGACAGCCTCCCGACCCGTACACCGGGCAGCTCCAACCCGGCGCCCCGGGCGTTGTTCTGCACTGTGAGCTGCACCTGGAACAACGGATTGCGGGACAGGGACCGCTCCGGGGCCAGCTCCTCCACCAGCCGCTCGAACGGCACGTCCTGGTGCTCCAACCCGGCCAGGCTCACCTCCCGGACCCGACCCAGCACCTCGGCGAACGTCGGGTCACCGGACAGGTCGGTCCGCAGCACAAGAGTGTTGACAAAGAAGCCGACCAGATCGTCCAACGCCTCGTCGGTACGACCGGCCACCGCCGCCCCGATCGGGATGTCAGTGCCCGCACCCAACATGGACACCGCGACCGCCGACACGGCCTGCAAGGCCATGAACAGCGTCAGGCCGTGCTCATGTGCCAGCTCCGACAGCGCGCGGTGCCGGTCCGCCGGAACGTCCAAGGGCACAGAATGCCCGCGGTAACTCGGCACCGCCGGTCGCGGTCGATCCGTCGGCAACTCCAACTCCTGCGGTGCGCCGGCAAGCGCGTGGCGCCAATACGCCACATGGCGGTTCATCAGGCTGTCCGCGTCGTCGTCAGAGCCCAGCAACTCCCGCTGCCACAGCGCGTAATCCGCGTACTGCACCGGCAACGGCGCCCACTCCGGTTCGCGCCCCGCACACCGCGCCGTGTACGCCGCCGACAGATCCCGACCCAACGGACCGGTCGACCACCCGTCACCGGCGATGTGATGCACCACCACAACCAGCACCTGATCGTCCGGAGCGGTCACGAACAGCCAGGCCCGGATCGGTATCTCGGCCGCCAGATCGAAGGTGTACCGGACTGCCTCGGCGACGGCGCAGTCCGGCTCCCCTTCGATGATCTCGGCAACCTGAAGGTCGAACCCGGTCTCCTCGACCCGCAGCACCTTCTGGAAGGACTCGCCGTCGGCCACGCCGAACACCGTCCGCAGCACCTCGTGCCGGCCGATCACATCCCGCAGCGCACGACCGAACGCCTTGTGATCAATCACACCTGACAGGCGCAGCACCGTGGGAATGTTGTAAGTCGTGCTCGGCCCGTCAAGCTGGTCCAGGAACCACAACCGGCGCTGCGCGAACGACAACGGCACCAGCTCCGGGCGCTGCCGAGCCGTTAACGGGACGCGGCCCGAAACGGAGTCGGTCAATGCCGCGGCCAGACCCGCGGGTGTCGGCGACTGGAACAGCGTACGCACCGCCATCTCGACCCCGAGAACCGTTCGGACCCGGCTCGCCAGACGCACCGCCAACAGCGAATGCCCGCCGAGACTGAAGAAGTCGTCGTCCACTCCGACGGCGTCCAGGCCGAGAACGTCGGCGAACACCGCGCACACCTGCATTTCGCGCGCCGAGGAAGGGCTGCGACCGCCCGGCGCGTAGTCCGGCGCGGGGAGGGCCTTACGATCAAGCTTCCCGTTGGCATTGCGCGGCAGCTCGTCCAGCACCACGACCGCCGACGGCACCATGTACTCCGGCAGGTGTTGCCCGGTGAACTCCCGTACGGCGGCTGGTAGTCCGTCGACGGCAGAATCCCGGGCAGCCGGCACGACATACGCCACCAGGCGCTTCCCCGTATGCACGTCGTCGCGGGCGACCACCGCGGCCTGGCGTACCGCCGGATGCGCGGCCACCACCGCCTGGACCTCGCCCGGCTCGATCCGGAACCCCCGGATCTTCACCTGGTCGTCGGCGCGCCCCGCGAACGCCACCTGCCCGTCGGGTAGCCACCGGGCCCGGTCCCCGGTCCGGTACATGCGCGTGCCCGGCGGACCGAACGGACAGGCGACAAACCGTTGCGAGGTCAGGCCCGGCCGACCCGCGTAGCCACGGGCAAGCTGCGCACCCGCGACGTAGAGCTCCCCGACCACGCCTACCGGCACCGGGGAGAGAACATCATCAAGGACGAACAGGCGGGTGTTCGCGGTCGGCCGCCCGAACGGCACCCGACCCGGCCGCGCCGGGTCGACGCGTCCGGCAGCGACCATCACCGTCGCCTCGGTCGGACCGTAGGTGTTCACCAGCGCCCGACCAGCGGACCAGACCCCGGCCGCCGCCGAGGAGATCGCCTCCGCGCCGACCACCAGCGTCGAGACCGGGGCCAGGTCGGGCGGTTCCAGCACCCCCAACAAGGACGGCACCACGCTGGCGACGTCGACACACCGCAGCGCGACTAGTTCCCGAAGCTGCGCCGATTCCTCGCGTTGTGTCGGCGAAGCCACCACGATGCGGCCCCCCGACGACAGCGCCACCGCGACGTCCAGCACCGACGCGTCGAAAGCGAACGACGCGAACTGCAGCACGCCGACGCCTGGCGCCGCCCCGAAGACGGGCGCGAACGCCGACACGGCGTTCGCCAGGGCACCGTGGGAGACCACAACGCCTTTCGGACGTCCGGTGGACCCCGAGGTGTAGATCAGATATGCGGGATGATCTGGAAGCAGGGGACTGACGCGCTCCGCCGTCGTCGGCCCACCGTCGACAAGGTCGACGAGCGACGCGCCCAGGCCCGGATCGTCCAGCAGCACCGAAGGCCGGGCATCGGCGAGGAGGACGTCGATACGCTCCCGCGGGTACGCCGGGTCGATCGGCACGTAGGCGGCCCCGGTCTTCCAGACCGCGAGAACCGACGCGACCATCTCGATCCCGCGCGCCAGACACAGACCGACCACGCTCTCCGGTCCGACACCCCGAGCGATCAGATACCGGGCCAACCGGTTGGACCGCGCATCCAACTCGGCATACGACAGTTCGAGTCCCTCGAAGGCGACGGCAACCGCGTCAGGAATACGGGCGGCCTGCGCCGCGAACCGCTCGGGAATCAGCTCCGCCGCAATATCGGCCGCGGTGTCGTTCCACTCCACGAGGATCCGATGCCGGTCTTCGGCACCGAGCGGGTCCACGCCGCTGAGCCTGGTCGAAGGATCAGCGACCAGCTCCGCGAGCACTCGTGTCCAGCACGCCGCGATCCGCTCGACCGTTTCAGCATCGAACAGGTCCGCCGCCCCGGTCAGCACCCCCCGCAGGCCGGCCGGAGTCCCGTCGGGCTCGACCACCTCGCCGATGTGCAGCATCAGGTCGGCGATCGCCGTGGAGGCGCCGGCCGTCGCCCTCGCGACCCGTGTTCCAGGCAGCTCAAGCCCGGCCCGGGAGGTGTTGTCCACCGTGAGCATCACCTGGAACAGCGGATTACGCGACAGGGAGCGCTCCGGCGCCAACTCCTCCACCAGCCGCTCGAACGGCACGTCCTGATGGTCAAGTCCGGCCAGGCTCACCTCCCGGACCCGGGACAACACCTCGGCGAACGTCGGGTCACCGGACAGGTCGGTCCGCAGCACCAACGTGTTGACGAAGAACCCGATCAGATCATCCAACGCCTCGTCGGTACGCCCGGCGATGCCCACGCCGACAGGGATGTCCGTACCCGCACCCAGCTTGGACAACAGGACCGCAAGCACCGCCTGCAGCGCCATGAACAGCGTCACGCCCTGTTCCCGCGCCATCGTCAGCAACGTCCGGTGCAGGTCGGCGGGAACCTCCAGCGGCACCGAGTGCCCCCGGTAACTCGCCACCGCCGAGCGGGCCCGGTCGACGGGCAGCGGCAGTTCCTGCGGCGCGCCGGCCAGCGCATGGCGCCAGTACGCCACCTGCCGGGACAGCAGGCTCTCCGGATCCCGCTCATCACCGAGCAGCTCCCGCTGCCACAGCGCGTAATCCGCGTACTGCACCGGCAACGGCGCCCACCGCGGCTCCCGCCCCGCACACCGCGCCGTGTACGCCGCCGACAGATCCCGACCCAACGGACCGATCGACCACCCGTCACCGGCGATGTGATGCACCACCACAACCAGCACCTGATCGTCCGGAGCGGTCACGAACAGCCAGGCCCGGATCGGTATCTCGGCCGCCAGATCGAAGGCGTGCCGAGCGGCTTCGCCGACGACGCGCGGCAGATCAGCCTCGACGACATCGACGACATCGAACTCGAACCCTGCCTCCTCGACCGGAAGTATCTTCTGGAACGGCTCGCCGTCCGCCACCGCGAACACCGTCCGCAGCACCTCGTGCCGGCCGATCACGTCCCGCAGCGCCAACCCCAACGCCTCGCGGTCCACCGCACCGGAAAGCCGCAGGACGACGGGGATGTTGTAGGTCGCGCTCGGCCCGTCCAACTGTCCGAGGAACCACAACCG
>NZ_CAUVXP010000170.1:6147-8320 GCF_963555955.1 Protofrankia sp. Cas3 | reverse complement strand
CCCCTGCGCGAACGACAACGGCACCAGCTCGGGACGCTCGCGCGTCGCGAGAGTGAGCCGACCGCGATCGGCGTCCGCCAGCAGCCGCGCGATCCCCGCGGGCGTCCGGGTGGTGAACAGTGCCCGCAACGGGATCTCCACGCCCAACACGGCGCGTATCCGGGAAATCAGCCGCAGCGCCAACAGCGAATGCCCGCCGATGTCGAAGAAATCGTCGTCCATGCCGACCGATGCCACGTCGAGGACATCGGCGAAGGCCGCACACAACAGTTCACCCCGTACGTCCGCGGGCCCGCGCCCGCCGGCTGTGTCCGCACCGTAGTCCGGAGCCGGCAGTGCCCTGCGATCCAGCTTGCCGTTCGAGTTCAGTGGCAGCGCGTCCTGCACCACCACCGCGGCCGGCACCATGTACTGCGGCAACCGCGTCGCGGCCAAGCCGCGCAGAAGGCCCGGCAGCGCGTCGCGGTCAATATCCGAATCAGCGGCGACCACGTACGCCACGAGGCGCGTGTCCCCCGGCGCATCCTCCCGCACGACGACCGCGGCCTGCCGTACCTCGGGATGCGAGGCCAGTACGGCCTCGATCTCACCGGTCTCGATCCGAAACCCCCGGACCTTCACCTGGTCGTCCGCGCGGCCGGCGTACACGAGCTGCCCGTTGGCGGTCCACCGCGCCACGTCGCCCGTCCGGTACATCCGCTCGCCCGGCGACCCGAACGGACACGCGACGAACCGCTCGGCCGTCAACGCCGACCGGCGATGATAGCCCCGGGCCAGTCCCGACCCCGCGATGTACAGCTCCCCGGACACCCCCGGCGGCACCGGGTGCAGCCCGGCGTCGAGCACGTACGCCCGGACGTTGGCGATGGGTGCACCGATCGGTGGAATCGTCGGTACGTCCCCGTGGGCGTACCACGCCGTGGCGTAGACCGTCGCCTCGGTCGGCCCGTAGATGTTGGCGACCCTGACGCCGGGCAGAGCCGCGCGAATCCCGGCGACCGTCCGGGCGGACAACGCCTCGCCGGCCAGGACCACCGTACGGGTACGGGCGCGGGGCCCGATGTCGCCCACGAGGCGGGAGAACGCGGACGGCACCGCGCTGATCAGGCTCGCCGACCAGGCGCTGTGGTCGCGATCGGCCAGGACGAGCAGGTCCTCGACGACCTCGATGCCGCCGCCGGACACCAGGGGACCGAAGATCTCGAACACCGACACATCGAAGGTCAGCGAGGTGGCGGCCAGCACCCGGGAGAACTCTTGGGCGCTGAACGCGCGGCGCGCCCAGGACACCAGGCCGGCGACCGAACCGTGCTCGACGACCACGCCCTTGGGCGTACCGGTCGATCCCGACGTGTAGATCAGGTAGGCCGAATAGGTGGGGGACGGCGGGGCGATCCGCTCGGCGTCGGACAGGCCCGTACCGTCAAGTGCCGCTATCTGCGCCGCGACCGCCGGGTCGTCCGGCGTCACGACGGGAATGTCGACAGCCTGTCGCACCTCGGCGAGGCGGCCAGCCTCTCCGGAGCCCGCCAGCACGCACACCGTGTTCGCGTCGGCCAGGAGAAAACCGATCCGCTCGGCGGGATAGTCCGGATCGATCGGCAGGTACGCACCGCCGGCCTTCCACACCGCGAGGATCCCGACGACCATCTCCACAGTTCTCGGCAGGCACAGCCCCACCACGCACTCCGGTCCGACCCCGCGGCGGACCAGCTGGCGGGCCAGCCGGTTCGCCCGCGCGTCCAGCTCGGCGTAGCTGACCTCGACTCCCCCGCTGACAACCGCGACCGCGTCCGGAGTTCGGGCAGCCTGCGCCGCGAACAACTCCGGTACCGATGCGGCGGGTACCTCGACCGCGGTGTCGTTCCAGTCGGTCACAACCATGCGACGCTCCGCCTCCGCCAGGATGTCCACGCCGCTCAGCCGGGTCGACGGATCCTGAGCCAGTGCTTCCAGCACCCGCGTCCAGCGCCGGCCGATCTGCTCGACCGAATCTGGATCGAACAGGTCCGCGGCCCCGATCAGGACGCCGCGGATCCCCTCCGGCAGCCCGTCCGCGCCGAACACCTCGCCGACGCTCAGCTCCAGATCGAACCTGGCCGCCGACGTCGTCGTGGCCTGCCTCGCCACCTGCACGTCCGGTAGCGGCAGTTCGGCCCGGACGTTGTTCTGG
>NZ_CAUVXP010000170.1:0-5742 GCF_963555955.1 Protofrankia sp. Cas3 | reverse complement strand
ACCGTGAGCTGAACCTGGAACAGCGGGTTGCGGGCCATGGAGCGCTCCGGCGCCAACTCCTCGACCAGCCGCTCGAACGGCACGTCCTGGTGGTCGAATCCGGCCAGGCTCACCTCCCGGACCCGCGTCAGGACCTCGGTGAACGTCGGATCCCCGGACAGGTCGGTACGCAGCACCAGGGTGTTGACGAAGAACCCGACGAGATCGTCCAACGCCTCGTCAGTACGCCCGGCCACCGCCGTACCGACCGGGATGTCGGTGCCCGCGCCCAGTCGCGACAGCAACACCGCCAGTGCCGCCTGCAGCACCATGAACAGTGTGACCCCCTGCTCCCGGGCCAGCTCCAGCAGCCGCTCGTGCAGATCGCCGGAGACGTCCAGGCCGACCGGGTGCCCGCGATAGCTCGCCGCGGCCGGGCGGGGCCGATCGGTGGGAAGGGTCAGCTCCTGCGGCGCGCCGTCCAACGCCTGCCGCCAGTACGCCACCTGCCGGGACAGCAGGCTGCTCGGATCATCCGGGTCGCCCAGCAGATCCCGCTGCCACAGCGCGTAGTCCGCGTACTGCACGGGCAGTTCGGACCACCGCGGAGCCGTACCCGCGCGTCGCGCCGCATGGGCGTCGGCGATGTCACGGCCGAGCCGAGCCATCGACCAGCCGTCTCCCGCGATGTGCTGGACGACCAGGACCAGGACATACTCAGCCGGCCCGACCGTGAACAGGCTCGCCCGCAACGGTGCTTCGGCCGACAGGTCGAACGCGTACTCGGTCGCCCGGACCACCGCGTCCGCCACGGAGTCGGGAGCGATCTGCGCGGTCTCCAGGCTCCACCGCAGATCGTCGAGCTCGATGATCCGCTGGTACGGTTCGCCGTCGGCCATGTCGAAAACGGTGCGCAGTACCTCGTGCCGGCCCAGCACGTCCCGCAGCGCGGCCTCCAGCGTGTTCGGATCGATCCTTCCGGAAAGGCGCAGCACTGTGGGGATGTTGTAGGTCGGGCTCTGGCCCTCGAGCCGGTCGAGGAACCACAACCGCCGCTGTGCGAATGACAACGGCAACCGCTCGGGACGCTCCCGAGTCGCCAGCGGCTCGCGCACCCGACCGGTCCCGGAAAACCGCGACGCCAGGCCGGCCACCGTCGGTGCCTCGAACAGGGTGCGCAGCGGCACGTCGACGCCCAGCACCGAGCGGACCCGGCTCACCAGCCGAGTCGCGAGCAGCGAATGCCCGCCGAGAGCGAAGAAGTCGTCGTCCACACCGACGGCTTCCAGCCCGAGGACGCCGGCGAACGCCTGACACAGCAGCTCTTCCCGAAGAGTCGACGGGCCGCGTCCGCCGGTGGACGCCACGGCGGCGAAGTCGGGGGACGGCAGAGCCCTTCGATCCAGCTTCCCGTTGGGCGTCAACGGCAGCGCGTCGAGCGCCAGCACCACCGTCGGCACCATGTACTCCGGCAGGGCCGCCGCGGCGTGCTCGCGCAGTCCCTCGACCTTCCCGACCACGTAGGCGACGAGCACCTCGCCGCGTACCACGACCGCCGCGTGCGCGACGCCAGGGTGGGACTCCAGCACCGCCTCGATCTCAACGGGCTCGATCCGGTGGCCGCGCACCTTGACCTGGTCGTCCACGCGGCCGAGGAAGTCCAGACTGCCGTCGGCGCGGCGTCGGACCCGGTCCCCGGTGCGGTACAGCCGCGAGCCCGGCGCTCCGAACGGGTCCGCCACGAACCGTTCGGCGGTCAGCGCTGGCCGGCCGTGGTAGCCGTACGCCACGCCGGCGCCACCGATGACCAGCTCGCCGACGGTGCCGACCGGAGCCGGACCGCCGTGGGAGTCCAGAACGTACGCGGCGGTGTTGGCGATCGGACCGCCGATCAGCACCTCCGTCGGATCCGCCGGGACAGCCCACGCCACCGACCAGATCGTGGTCTCGGTCGGGCCGTACACGTTCACCAGCCGGCCGGTCCGCGACCGCAGCTCGCGGGCGAGGCTGAGCGGAAGCGCTTCCCCGCCGGCCAGCGCCGTGACGTCCGACAGCCCAATACCGGCGTCGAGCAGCATGCGCCATCCGGACGGCGTCGCCTGGACGTGGGTCACACCAGCCGCTTCGGCGAGGCGGGCCAACGCCGCACCGTCCCTGGCGGTGTCCCGATCGGCCAGCACCAGGCGGGCACCGGCCACCAGCGGCAGGTAGATCTCAAGCCCCGAGATGTCGAACGACAGCGACGTCGAGGCCAGCCACACGTCGCCGGAACCGGCCTCGAGCAGGGCTGACATCCCGGTCAGGAAGTTGGTCAGGGCCGAGTGCGGGACGACGACGCCCTTAGGGCGGCCGGTCGAACCCGACGTGTAGATCATGTATGCCGGGAGCGTCGGTGTCAGCTCCCTGACGAGGTCGCCGACCGCCGACGGCGCGCCGTCGAACCCGGCCACCGCCTCGACCACCGTCCGGTCATCAAGCACGGTGACGGGCACACCGGTGTCCGACGACAGTACGGCCATCCGCTCGGACAGGCTTCGCACCGTCAACACTCGGGCGGCGCCCGAGTCAGCCACCATGATGGCGATGCGCTCGGCCGGATACTCCGGGTCGAGCGGCAGGTACGCGGCCCCGGCCCTGAGGATCCCCAGCAGGGCGACGACCGTGTCGACGTCCCGCGCGAGCAGCACGCCGACCAGCGACCCGGCGCCGATACCGGACGTACGCAGATACTGGGCCAGTTGGTTGGCACGGAAGTCTAGGTGCGCGTACGAAACTTCGACGTTCCCGGAGACGACCGCCACCGCGTCGGGTATCCGCGCTGCCTGCGCCGCGAACAACTCGGGCACCGTCCGGTTCGGAACCGCGACCGCAGTGTCGTTCCAGCCGATCAGGGCATTGCGGCGCTCGTCGTCATCCAGCACGTCCACCCGACTCAGGCGGATGCCCGGATCGGCGATCACCACGTCGAGGAACCGAGCGAACCGCGCCGCGATCCGCTCGGCCGACTCGGCGTTGAACAGGTCGGCCGCGGCGATCAGCGAACCGCGCAGTCCGGCCGGACGCCCTTCGGCGTCCACCGTCTCGATGAGGCTCACGTCGAGGTCGAACTTCGCCGCCGACGACCCCGGCGCCAGGCTCTCGACCGCGACCCCGGGCAGCTCGAGCGTCGCACGCTCGGTGTTCTGCAGGGTCAGGGATACCTGGAACAGCGGATGCCGCGCCAGGGAGCGTGTCGGCGCCAGCTCCTCGACCAGGCGCTCGAACGGCACGTCCTGATGTGCCAGTCCGGCCAGGCTCGCCTCCCGGACCCGGGCCACCGTCTCGGCGAAACCCGGATCCCCCGTCACATCGGTCCGCACGACCAGGGTGTTGACGAAGAACCCCACCAGGTCGTCGAGCGCCTCGTCGGTCCGACCCGCGGTGCTGGACCCGATCGGGATGTCGGTACCTGCACCGAGGTGGGACAGCAGCATCGCGAACGCCGCCTGGAGCACCATGAACATGGTCGCCTGCTGGGCCCGCGCCAGCTCCGCCAGCCTCCCGTGCACCTCGGCGGAGATCCGCAACGGCACAGCCACCGCCTGGTGGCCGGCCGTCGCCGGGCGCGACCGGTCGGCGGGTAGCTCCAGCTCCTCCGGCGCACCGCGCAGCGCATCCCGCCAGTACGCGACCTGTTGGGACAGCATGCTGCCCGGATCCTGCGCGTCGCCGAGCAGTTCTCGTTGCCACAGCGCGTAGTCCGCGTACTGCGCGGGCAACGCGGACCACCGCGGAACAGAACCGCGGACACGTGCCGCATAGGCATGCGACACATCCCGGCCGAGCGGCCCCATCGACCAGCCGTCGCTCGCGATGTGATGGACGACGAGCGCGAAGACGTGCTCCTGTGCACCGGTCCGGAACAGCCACGCCTTCACCGGGATCTCGTCGGAGAGGTCAAACACGTACCGGGCTGCCTCGGCGACGGCGACGGTCAGATCCTCCGAGGAGCGGTCCTCGACCGCAAGCTGCCACTCCACATCGTCGAGCTCGACGATCCGCTGGTAGGGCTCGCCGTCGATGGTGGCGTACACGGTGCGGAGGACTTCGTGCCGACCGATGACGTCCCGCAGGGCCGCACCCAACGCGTCCGCGTCGAGCGCGCCGGACAGCCGCCGCACCACCGGGACGTTGTAGGTCGGGCTCGGGCCTTCGAGCTGCCCGAGGAACCACAGCCGCCGCTGCGCGAACGACAGCGGAATGCGTTCCGGACGCTTCCGGGCCGTCAAAGGCTCGCGCGCCCGACCGGTCCCGGAAAGCCGCGACACCAACCCGGCGACCGTCGGCGCCTCGAACAGGGCGCGCAACGGCAGTTCTACACCGGCCTCGGCACGGATCCGGCTGACCAGCCGGATCGCCAGCAGCGAATGACCGCCCAGGGCGAAGAAGTCGTCGTCCACGCCGACGCCGTCCGCCCCGAGGACCTCGGCGAACGCGCGGCACAACGCGTGTTCGTTCGGCGTCGCGGGCCCACGGCCCGTACCGGCGGGGGACTCCGCGGCCGGCAGGGCTTTGCGATCAAGCTTTCCGTTGGCATTCAACGGGAGTGCGTCCAGAACCACGAACGCGGCGGGCACCAGGTACTCGGGCAGATGCCGCCCGGCGAACCCGCGCAGTTCGCCCGGCAGTTCGCCCGGCAGTTCACCCCTGCCGACGCCGGCCGTCACGGCCGGAACGACGTACGCGATCAGGCGCTTCTCTCCGGGGACATCCTCCCGCACGACCACCGCCGCCTGCGCCACGGCGGGGTGTTGGGAGAGCACCGCCTGCACTTCACCCGGCTCGATCCGCAACCCACGGATCTTCACCTGATCGTCGGCCCGGCCTGCGAACACGAGCTGGCCATCCGCGGTCCACCGGGCCAGGTCGCCGGTACGGTACAGGCGGGAACCGTCACCGGAGAACCGGTCCGCCACGAACCTTTCGGCCGTCAACCCCGCCCGGCCGACGTAGCCGCGCGCCAGGCCCGCGCCGCCGACGTAGAGTTCGCCGGTCACGCCGACCGGAACCGGCGCCAGGTACTCGTCGAGCACGAACATGCGGGTGTTGCCGACCGGTGACCCGAACGGCACGGGTCCGCCGCCCCACGTCGACGCCGATCCGGCCGCCACCATCACCGTCGTCTCGGTCGGGCCGTACGTGTTCACCAGCTCCCGACCCGCCGACCAGACTCCGGCCGCCGCCGGGGAGATTGCCTCGGCCCCGACCAGGAGCGTCGAGATCGGTGCCAGGTCGGCGGGCTCCAAAACCCCCAGCAACGACGGAACGACACTGGCCACGTCGACCCGCTGGGTGGAAACCAACGTCCGCAACAACGCCGGCTCTGTGCGCTCTGCCTGGGTGGCCACCACCAGCCGCGCCCCCGAGCACAACGCCACCGCCATATCCAGCACCGACGCGTCGAAACTGAACGACGCGTACTGCAACACCCCGACTCCCGGCGCCGCTCCGAAGATTGGACCGAACGCCGCCACCGCGTTGGCCAGACCGCCGAGTGTGGCCACCACGCCCTTCGGCGTTCCCGTCGACCCCGAGGTGTAGATCACATACGCGACATGGGACGCCGACACCGCACCGGTTTCCTCGGCAGACAGGGCTGCGCCATCCAGTGCGGCCGTGGCGACCAGCACAGCCGGATCGTCCAGCACCACCAGGGGAAAATCAGCGGCCTGATCCGCCGCGGCCACGGCCGCGAGGGTGGCGGTGTCGGTCAGCACGCAGACC
>NZ_CAUVXP010000169.1:0-12955 GCF_963555955.1 Protofrankia sp. Cas3 | reverse complement strand
GCCACAGCCTCGTGCGACGCGCTCAGCGCCGCAAGGCCTCCGCCGGCCGTCAGCACCGCCAGGACCATCTCCCCAGTCCGCGCCGCCGCGGACCTCCCGTCTTCGGCTGCGGGTTCACCCGCACCGTCGACGGGGCCGCTGCCGGTCGCATCGATCGTCGCGGTGCCGGTGTCCTTCTCGGCGTCGGGGGCGCTCGCCGTGCCGGCCGGTTCGGCAGCCTCGCGCACCGCGGCCAGGACATCGCCGAACACCTCCAGCAGCCGCTCGGACTCGGCGCGATGCTCCTCGCGCAGCGCCTCCAGCCGGGCCCGGCCCTTCTTGTGGATGACCGCCATGCGCTTGCAGAACATCTCGGTCACCTCGTCCCGAGCGGAGGTGCGCAGCACGTGGATGAAGCTGGCCAGCAGCGTGAACCGCTTCTCCTCGCCGATCTTGACGAGATCCGCGACGTCGGTGACCCGCGCCTCGCCAGCGAAGTGCGAGATCTTGCCCGGCGGAACCCCTTGCAGCCATGCGCCGGTCGGCCCGAGCGCGTCCAGGTCGGCAAGGTGCGCCAGGCGGGCCTTGAACTTGCCGATCGTCGCGGCCCTCGCCGGGTCCTTGAGCCGGTCGAACCGGCTGCGCCGACTGGACGGGTCCACCACCAGCAGCTCGGCCAGCCTCGCGTGCTGCCCCGGAGTGATCCGCCCAGTGACTGCGGCGAACACGTCCCGGTTCACCTCAGCGCGGATCTTGGCCGCCATTCGGTCCAGCGTGGTATATCCGGGCAACTCCCGACCAGATTCCAGCAACTCCTCCAACGCCACGTTGATCAGGTCGGCCGGGTTGTCCTTCGTGGCCGCTGCCGCTCGGATCGCCGTCTCAGCGATGCCGCGCACATCCGCCGCGTCGTACTTCACCCCCAGGCGCTCGCGCACGTAGTCGCGATACCGCGCAGCTGAGCGCACCGCTTCCACCCCGACCGCCACACTGTCCGGCAGTCCCAGCGCGGTGCGTATGTGACCGGCCACCGCGTCGGGAACCTCGTCCAGGCCGGGGAAATAGCGCATCCGCTGGTAGCACTTCAGCCATATCACCAGCACGAGGAAGGTCTGGTCAGCGGTCGTCTTCCCTCGCGCCCAGCCAGCCTCGTCCGCTGTAGGTGTGAACGACTCGACCAACTCCCGCGCCGCGACGCTCTCGCGGAACCTCGGGTAGGCGGTGCGGTCGATCGATGCCAACACACACCTTGAAGATCACAGGGACCAGGATGACGGAATCCTAACGATCCCTATCAAGGCGACCCGCGCTGACCTCTACCAGCGGCGGAACAAGGCCTGGCATGTTTCGCTCGTATTCCGGCCCCACCCCTTACTGGTTCCAACTCTAGCAACACGGCCCCTTCCGGAGCCGATGACAGTGCATCGGATCTTGAGGCGATCCGAACCGTTCCGTGTCGTCCCTGGTTCTTAGCAGGAGCTCCCAGGTCACCCGGAGTGTTATGGTCTCGTCTCTGGACGGAGGTCGTCATGTATAAGTTGGTGGTCCTGTATTCCAAGCCCGCCGACCCTGATCTGGACGGAGGTCGTCATGCATAAGTTGGTGGTCCTATATTCCAAGCCCGCCGACCCTGACCACTTCCGCGACTACTACGTGACCAACCACCTTCCACTGGTCATGAATATGCCCGGCCTGCTTGCGTGGCGCTACAGCTTCGACGTGGCGGCGACCAAGGGAGAAGCGCCGTATTTCGCGGTCTTCGAAGGCGACTTCGCTAACGCCGCCGCCATGGCCGCGGCGCGGGCGTCGCCGCAAGGCCAGCGGGTGGCCGCCGATGTCGCCAACTACGCCACCGGCGGTGCGGTCATCATCCACTATCCGGTGCAGGACGGCACCGGCTGAGGCAGGACGGTACGCGTCCGGGACGCGTTCGGTCGGCCGTTGCGGCCAGGTCCGGCTATCGGCGGAACACCGTTCGCGGTTGCTGGTTCGTTGAGCGTCAAAGGTGGGCCGATGTCCTGGCCGGATGTCACGGTGGTTGATGCGTGCGTGCGGCGCGACGGCCGGGGCGGCAGCCCCACGGCCGTCACCGACGACGACCCGGCGGCGACGGACGCGGACCGGCGTGCGGTCGCTGCTGCGGCCGGCACCTCGCACGCGGCGTTCCTCGGCCCGGGGCGGACGCCGGACGGTGGCTGGCCGGTCCGGTTCTTCACCGCCACCGCCGAACTGTCCGGCTGCGGCCACGGCACCGTTGCCGCGCAGGCCGTCCGGTTGACCCGCACCGCGCTGGGCGAGCTGAACGACCGCCAACACACCGGCGGGCGCACGTTCGACACCGTCGCGATCCACCGCCCCGCCGGCATCGAGGTGTGGTTCGACCAGGGCCTCGTCGCGCTGCGTCACCCGGCACCGGACGAGCGCACCGCGATCGTCCGGTGCGCTCGGGCTCACCGCGGACGACCCGCATCCGACCGACGCGCCACGGATCGCCGCGCCCGGCGCACCACGCATGCTGGTACCGGTTCACGACCGGTCGGCGCTGCTCCGAGTCCACCCACACCTCGGCAGGCTGACAGCGGCGTGCCAGCGGTACGGGCTCCTCGGCTGTTTCGTGTACGCACCGCCGGTGGGCGACCGACCGGGTGCGGCGCGGATGTTCGCGCCGGCGATCGGTGTCGACGAGGACGTCGCCAACGCCAACAGCACCGGCTGCCTGGCCGCCCACCTGCTCGACACGACAGGGGCACAGACGGTCGCGATCGAGGTGGAGCAGGGTGACACCCTCGGTCGACCGGCCAGCGTGCTCGCTTCGGCCCGACGCGGGCCGGCGGGCATCACGACCCGGGTCGGCGGGTTAGCGGTGGTCCGCGACGGACACCGAGGCGACAACTAGACCGTCCTCTTCTGCGATCCGCGCATGGGGCTGGGGCTGTCCGCTGCGGTCAAGCGTTGGCACCCGGTGGCGGCCGTCAGCGGGACGCGGTGTCGAGGGCGCGGCTGAGTGTCCATCGGGAGACGCGCAGCTTGGCGGCGACGGCGGTTCGGGTTTGTCCGGCGCCGAGCAGGATGCGGGCGTCGGCGATCTGTTCGGAGGTCAGGGCGCGAGGACGGCCGCCGACGCGGCCTCGGGCGCGGGCGGCGTCGAGGCCTTCGCGGGTGCCTTTGACGATCTGCTGACGTTGGAACTTGGCGATGGCGGCGAACACGGTGAAGATCAGTTCGCCGCACATGTCGTCGCTGGTGTCGAGCACGATGCCGTCGAGGGTGCGGAAGTGGCGGCCGTTGGCGTGCAGGTCGTCTTCGACGATGGCGAGGAGTTCGCGGGTGTCGCGGCCCAGCCGGGTCAGGTCGAGCACGACGAGGGTGTCGCCGCGGCGCATGTGATCGAGGGCGGCGGTCAGGCCGGGCCGGGTGGTGCCCTTGACGCCGGATGCCTTGTCGAGGTAGATCCGGGCGCAGCCGGCGGTCTTGAGGGCGTCGATCTGGCGCGCAAGTTCCTGGGCGTCGGTGGATACCCGGGCCAGTCCGATGAGGTCCTCGCGCGCGGCTGGGTCGTCGTTGAGGATGACGTGATCTTTGATGGTGGCCTCCCGGCGCGGTAAGGCTTCAATGTAGCGAAAACGGTGGTTGGAGGTCTTGTGCTACATGCCGGTTTTGCTACATGGTTTCGCTACCGGTTCAGGGGTGGTTCGCGGCCTGTGCGGCTGCCGATCCGTACGGGGGCGAAAACGATCGTTATTGCCCCTGCTGGACGGCGCTGGCTTGCCCACCGAAGATGATCCTGCCTATCGGGACTTCTCCGAGCGCTGGTCCTCAAGGGCCGATCCAAGATCGGAGACTGCTCAAGATCATCACTAGCGCCGTTTCCGTGGATCATGTTAGTCACGGGCCGGCAAGAACAAGGGCAAGCCGCCGTCCGTCGCCTCGCTCTACCGGGCATTTGCCGAAGCCGAGGCGGCAGCCGAACAGGCCGCCGCGAACGACCGCGTGACGCTGCGACCCAAGCCCGCCCCGATCCGGCAGCGCAGCGAGCCGGAAACACCCGAGGAAGCCGAGCTCCACGACCGCCTCCAGGCTCAGGTACTCCAACGCCGCGCGGGCCAGTAGCCCAAACCCGCACCCACTACTGGCCCCGCTACCCGCCTATTGCCGGTTTCCGCCGTACCTTGGCTGCACCCCGATACGGCTCGCGCTCCAGGTGATCGAGCCAGTCAGCGCAGCGGCGGATCCAGCCGACCTCGTCGTCCAACCGGTCTGCGACCTGCTCCCGGCCGGACAACTCCTCGTCGTCGCTGCCGGCCGGGTCTTCCGGCGCAGGCCAGCCGGCGGCCCGTAGCTCACCGAGCCCGGTGTCGAGCGCATCGGCGTTGGCGTCCCGGGTCAGCTGGTGCACCCGGGACGGGGACAGCCCCGCCGCCTCCGCGACCTTGCGTACCGACACCCCCTCGGCGCGGGCGGACGCCAGCGCCCAGACCCGTTCCCGTTCGGCTTGCTCCAGGCGCCACGCCGCCCGACGCACCCGAGCCAGGACCCGCCGTTCCCGCCGGAACCCCACCCACCAGTCGTCGTTCACCCGCGCAGCCTCACACAGCAGTGTTCAGAGAACTGAACGCTGTACCGCTGTTTCCTGCTCCATTCCTCCCCGGACCCCGAGATCCGTGACGCGATCCCCGTCCCGCCGAAGTACGCCCAGGCCGACTTCCGTAAGACGTCCTACTGGCGGGCCCGCGGGAAGCTCGACGTGCCCAAGGAACGGTTCATCTCCTACCCGCCGGCCGGGCCGGACAACGACCCGACGCTGCTGGTCGGCTGGGCGGGCTGGGATCACCGCGAGCAGGCCCAGGCGCTGGCCACGCTGATCGTCGAGCGGCAGGACAACGACGGCTGGGGGGGCCGACCGGCTCGCCCCGCTGCTCGCCGGCCTGCGGGAGGTGATGCCCTGGGTCCGCCAGTGGCACGACGAGGTCGACCCGCTCTACGACGGCTCACCCGCCGAGGCCTACGACGCCTTCCTCGCCGACGCGATGGGCCAGCACGCCCTGACCGCCGACACGCTGACCGGCTGGCGCCCGCAGGCGGCCACTCGCGGCCGTCGGGCCACGAAGTGACGGACCGAAAACGTTCCATTGTCGACAAGATCGAGACGGTCGGCGGCCTACGATCACGGGTGCACGTGTCGTTGGCCGCCCCCGGAGATTGGTGTGTGCCGTGTCCCAGATGCCGAGGCTGGATCTCAGGTCCGGGTCTCACGATGAGGTCCTCGGGCGGGTGGAGCGGTCCCTGGGGACGCGGCTGGATCGTGCGGGTGCGGTACGCAAGCGGCGCTCGATCGGGCTTCCCAGCGAGGCGGGTACCTGGGTGCGGGTCGAGGCGCGGCCGGTGGCGAAGGTGATGGGCCAGGGCTGGAACGGCACCGAGTCCGCGGCGGTGCTGCGCGGCGTCGCGCTGCCGCGCTGGCACCAGGGCATCTCCTGGGCGGATCCCGAGGCCGGGCTGATGTGGCGGGCGGACGAGACGGACTACGTCGCGGCCCGCCCGGTCCAGTCGGGCGGGATCCTCACCGAGGACCCGGGGCTGGACGATGCCTGGTGGTCGACGCTGACCGGGTCGCTGGCCGCGCTCGCCGGTGCGGTGACGACCCGGGTCGCGACCCCGCACACCGAGCCGATCAGCCAGGCGCGGGTGAGCGCGACGATCGGGCGGGCCTTCGCCGAGCGGATCGAGACGACGCTGGAGCGGTGGGCGCCCGCGCACGCCGACCTGAACTGGGCCAATCTCACCGCGCCCGAGTGCGTGCTGCTCGACTGGGAGGACTGGGGACAGGCCCCGCTCGGGCTGGACGCGGCGAACCTGTGGGTGAACTCGCTTGCCGTGCCGGCGCTGGCCGACCGGGTCCGCGACGAGTTCGCCGCCGAGCTGGGCACCAGAACCGGGAAGATCGTCATGCTGTTCCTGTGCGCGGACATCGTCACGGCGCCGCCGGACTACGCCGGCGCGCTGTTCGACCCGGCGCGCGTCGCCGTCGAGATCCTGCTCAAGGACCTTCAGGCCTGAACCCGCCGCGTGACGAGCAGCCCCCGGTAGCGCGCGACCTGCCCGGCGTCGACGTCGAGGTCGACGGCCGCCGCGAGGTCCCGCAGGTGCCGGGGATCAGCGGAGCCGACGGCGACGGCCGTCACGCGGGGAAGCTCGAAGGCGAGACGGAACGCCGCCGGTAGCGCCCCGACCTGCTGGCCTGGCCGCAGGAAGATCCCCGGGCTGATCCTGCGCCAGGTGGGATCGCCGGCGTTGCCCGCGAACGGGCTCATCCCCCACCGTCCCTCGGACGGCACCGCCAGCAGTGCCGCGGTGCGTTCGCTGGCCGCCAGCGCGTCGCCGGTGACGGCCAGGCCCGCGCGCACCATGAGCACGTCCGGCCGCGGGAGCGCCTCCTGCTGCTGGCGGCCGGCGTCGAGCGCACGCGTGAGTGGCGCGCTGTCCCAGGACGAGATGCCCCACCCGGCGCACAGCCCGGCCGCGACCGCGTCCTCCAGCACGGCGCACGCGGCGCGCAGCCGCGCGAAGGCGGCCAGGGGGTCGCCGGCGCGCAGCGACCGTTCGGGGCTGTGTAGCAGGATGGTGCCGGGCGGTCGGCCGAGCTCGTCCACCGACGCCGTGACCGCGTCACGCAGCCGCGCGGGATCCAGGCAGTGCTCGACGCCGCCGTCCTGGCGGACGAAACCGACCTTCGTGGAGATCGTGAACTCATCGAGAAGATCGGCGGCCTCGCGGGCCAGGGTCCGGTGCGCGGCGAAGCCGTGGTAGTTGCTGGCGGTGTCGAGCGCGCGGATCCCGGCGGTCAGGGCGTCGGTGAGTAGCTGCCTGCGGTGGTCAGACCGGTGTAACCCGAGGACAACTCGTCGGTCAGCTCCGCGCACACGCCCTCCCGTACCAGCACCTCGGCCAGGCGGGCCGCGTCGACACCGGTAACCGCGGCGACCCGCGCGACCTCGACGGGGTTCCCCGACAGCAGCGGGGTGAGCGCGGGAAGCGCCGCCCGCGCGAAGGTGATCTTCTTGTGGGTCGCGGTGAGGACCACCGAGCCCTGTCCTGTGTCGTCCAGGCGGGGCGGGAAGTCCGTAGCGCAGACAACGGCGGCGGGCGGGCCGAAGATCCCGGCCGTCCACACGTGCCGGCCCGGGGGCCGGGAACTCTCCCGGTCCGCGACGAAGTCAGCCAGCCCGTAGCCCTCAACCAACTCCGCGACCGCCGCCGCGAACACCTCCCGGTCCTTCTCCTGCCTCGTGAGGTCCAGGTCGCCGCGGAAGAGGACCTGCCTGCGGGACTGGTCCGCCAGCCAGGCCAGCCAGTCGACGCCGGTCGGCCGGGAGAAACCGAACGTCAGATGCAGGCTGAAGCCCTCGCCCAGGCCGGCCCGGCCCGCCTGGTGCCAATGGCCACGAGGCAGGTACAGAACGTCACCGGCGCGCACCACCCCCGACCAGACGACACCGGCCGGCGGGTCGACACTCCGCTCGGCGTCCCGGAACAGCGGCGAGACCCGCGACGCGCCACGGACCTCCCACCGCTTCTCCCCCGCCAGATGGACGACGAGCACGTCGTGGTCATCCCAGTGCGCCAGGCCCTCGTTGGCCCCGGTGGTCAGGTAGATGTTCACCTGCACCGCCGCCCGTGACCGCCACTGCCACGCCCGGCACGCGACCTCCAACGTCGGATCGAACCGCTGCACCGCGTCGAGCACAAGCGTGCACCCGCCCGCCAGACACCCCGCGAGCCGGCGCATGTCGACCATCGGGACGACCTGGCCCCGTCGGGACGGCGTCGTGTCGAGGTACTCGTCCGCGGGCAGCGCGACACCATCACGCAGCAGCCGCAACTGCGGGGGCGCAAGGCTGCGGCGCATCACAAGGTCAAGAAGCCGGCCCGGCGTCAACAACCGCGCGCACAGCTCAGGGTCAGGCAGGCGGCCGCGCTGAAACCGGGAGACGGACCCGGCCGCCCCGGACCAGCCCAGCGCCCACTCGGTGTCGAGGACCAGGCGGTGGTCCATCCCACGGCGCGGGGTCGCCGGTCTCAGCCGTCCCGGTTCTCGCCCGTGTCGCCGACCGCCCCGTCGGACATCTCCACGTCATCGCGGTTCTGGATCCCCGCCAGCTCCTCGACCGCCAGCACCAGCTCGTCACGCTCCGCCGTCACGGCGCCCTCCGATCCACGCATCACCCTCAGCCCGCTATCCCAGGACATCTCGGAACCGGGGCAGCAAGCTGCCGATCACCGCACGTTACCGCGCCGAGACAAACCGCGTGACGACATTGGGAAAGCGCGAGAACCGGCCCCGGCTCGACGCCCAGCGAGTCAGCTGGCGCGACCAGGAGGTGACACGTTCTCCCGCATATTTTGATGTTGTGAATCGCGCACACCATCGACCAGAAATGATCATGTTCGGGAAGGGATCGAATTCCCAACAAGATCATTCAGGTGTGATGCGGTCAAGGGCCAGGCGGGCCTCGGGTGGCCGGCCGAGCTGCTCAAGCAGAAGGTCGAGTTTGCCGGCGCTGTCTCGGGTGTCGGGATGGTCGTCACCGAGACGTCGTCGGCGACCGGTCCAGGCCTGCCGGTACAACTCGACAGCGGCCTCCCGCTCACCAAGGGC
Source organism: Protofrankia sp. Cas3 (assembly GCF_963555955.1). NCBI lineage: Bacteria > Bacillati > Actinomycetota > Actinomycetes > Frankiales > Frankiaceae > Protofrankia > Protofrankia sp. Cas3. The sequence continues at coordinate 4,320 of NZ_CAUVXP010000169.1, read as the reverse complement.
GCGCAGATCGCCGGCGAGATTCGACGCCGAGGCCGCCGGCCTGGACGAGAAGACCACCGCCCACGTCCTGCGACACACCTTCGCCACCAGCCTCGTACGCGGCGGCACCGACCTGGTCACCGTCGCCGAGCTGCTCGGACACTCCCGGCTCGAGACAGTCCGGATCTACACCCAGCCCACCGAAGACGACAAGATCCGAGCACTCGACCACCTCATCGTCGCCGAGTAACTCGACCTGAACAGGCACAACCCCGCTCAAGATCGTCCCGTCGCCGCTTTCGGCCTCACCTTGGCTGGACCCCCAGAGGGATCGATCTCGTCATCGTCGCCGATCTCATGGGCCACACCCGGCTCGAGACGATCCGGATCTACACCCAGCCCACCAGCGCCGACCGCGCCGCCGCGCTCGACACCCTCATCACCGACCACTGATCACCAACGCCAAGCGTTGGATTCTCGGCGATTACTACCGGGACCCCTGGCCGTTGCCGGACTGGTCAGCGTCCACGACCGTACCTGGACGACCGACCGTTCACGTGCCGCGCAGCGCTGGGGTCAGCTCGAGCCAGACCTCGTCGCCCCGCTGGGCATGACGCAAGCGTTCTCTGGCACGATACGCGGGTCGAGCGGTCCCTGTGGGTGCTGCTGGATCGGCAGGCAGACGCCCGGCGATCCGGGCGGTCAGCGTCTACTCGGCCTGGTACAGCGCGGACCTCTCGATCCGGCTGGCGGTTCGATCCGCTCAGCGCGGCAACGCGCCAGGAACTCGTCGCGGACCAGCTCCGGACGCCGCTCGGTCTCGCGGCAGCTCTGTTCCAGACCGGGGATCTTCGAGCCAGCGCCACCACGGGTCGAAGACGAGGTTGGTGAGCTGCTCGTAGCCGACCGCTGCGGGGTGGGCGCCGTCGCCGTCGGCGATCCCCTGCTGCCAGGACGGCTGCTCTGCCAGCGCGGTGAATACGCTGACGTAGGGAACGTCTTTTGCCGCGCAGAGGCTGGCGTACTGCTCGTCGAGTGCCCTGACGCGTTCGTCTCTCCCCGCATCCCCTGAGGGGGGCGGTCCGACCATCAGGACGGGCAGGACCGGCAGCGCTTCGGCGAGAAGGGACCTGAGGTTGGCCACCGACCTGTCAGGAGGGACCCGCAGGCCGTGGCCGTCCTGGGTCATGTCGTTGACCCCAAACGACAGCACCAGCCGGGCCTCGCATGCCTCGGGCAGACGCGGTAGGCACTCCTGCCTCCACCGGGCCCGTATCTGCGCCGAGGTGTTCCCGCGGATCCCGAGGTTGTAGGCGGTGAGGCGCAGGCCCCTGTGTTCGGTGCGTGCGGTCAGGCGCCCCACCCAGCCCAGGTGGGTGGGGTCACCCACACCTGCGGTGAAGGAATCCCCAAGAAAACAGACACGCACGTCTCGGACGGTCACCGCCGGTGCGAGCATCGGTGACGTCTGGTCGGTGAGCATCCGGGTGAAGGCAACGCGAGGCAGTCCCGGCCCGTCGTAGTCGCGCTGGACAGCGACGCCGTCGATCATAATGTCGCCGGGTTCGACCTGGAAGCCGAGGCCGGTGTGGAACGCCCACGAGGCCGCGTTGCCGGGGCTGGTGATGCACCGCACCCGGCTGCGGCCCCGGGCAGCGGCGAGCTGGAAGAACCGCCGGTAGAGGCACGCACCGAGACCGGAGCGGCGCAGCGACGGATCGACCCCGACGAAATGGATGTAGGCGACCTCGGGCTGGGACGGCGACAGAAAACCGATGAGGAACGCCACCAGGCGACCGTCGTCGCGTTCCACCAGGTAGCTGCTGTCAGTGAAGTGCTGGAAGAACAACCGCGGGAGCAGCAGGCTGCGCTGCAGCGACCCGGCGTCGCCTCCGAAACCCGCCCACCAGACGTCCATCACGGCGAGGACACGCCGCTGATCGCCGGCGTGGGGATGGCGCAGCACCAGACCGTCGGGAAGCTCGTCGACCACAGGCCAACCTTGGCAGAACCGCATACGTCGTCGCCAACACTTTCAGGAAGCGGGAACGGTCCGTCCGAAGCCCCACCGCCGGTTCTGCGCGGCGACTGCCTTCACGAAAGGTTGTCCCGCTCCCCGTCGGCGGCCTCGACGCCCCCGATCAGATCGAGGCCTGGGCCGCTCACTACTTGGAGGCGGCCGTACATCGGGGGCGACCGGAATACGACCGGAAGCCGCCGTAGCGATCATGCGGTGGAGTGTTACTCGTCGGTGATGAGGTGGTCGAGGGCGCGGATCTTGTCGTCTTCGGTGGGTTTGGTATAGATTCGGACGGTTTCGAGGCGGGTGTGGCCGAGAAGTTCGGCGACGGTGACGAGGTCGGTGCCGCCTCGGAAACTGGTAGGCGGCAATGTTCGGACCGCGTTGTATTCCTCGGCTGGTCATGATCGATTCCTGGGTCCGCATACGACTCGGGAGCCGGCGGTCCAGGCTCGCGGAGCTCTAGCTGTCCTGGATCAGCCTGCGGCACTGGCGATCTTGGTGCGCAGCACGCGCAGACGAGGCGACTGGCCTGGGCTCTTCTCCTCGGTGCCGCTTGTGCTGGTTGCAACATCGTTGCGCCCAATGCAACGGAACTCGATGCAACATCGCGTCACTCGATGCAACAATCGACCCGTCGGCCCAGGTCAGCCCAGCCATCACAGCGGCTCGCCGACAGATCGGCCGGCGTGAGAAGCCCTGCCACCGCGCAATCGCGGATTCTGCCGAATGTTGCATCAGATGCAACATTGCGCATTTCGAGGCTGGTGGCGAAGGTGTGACGTAGGACGTGGGCGGTGGTCTTCTCGTCGAGGCCGGCGGCTGCGGCGATGGTGGTGATGATGATGGTGTGGGCGCCGGCGGCGGACAGCCGGCCGCCCTGCTGGTTGAGGAACAGCGGGGGGCCCTCGGCGCCGGGCCAGTCCGCGCGTTCGGTGAGCCAACCGGTGAACGCGGCGCGCAGCGGTGGGTGGATGGGGACCTGGCGGATCTGGTCGCCTTTGCCGTGGATACGCAGGCTGCCTCTGCGGCCGGATGTGATGAGATGATCACGAATGGGCGGTGTCCGCCGTCACCCCGTGCACGGGGTGACGGCGGACTTTCTTCGCGGGGGGCGTGGCCATGGGTTTTCCTTTTCTGGACTACAGGCGGGTGGTTGCCCGTCGGGCACGCCAGACGTTGCTGCCAGGCGAGCAGATCGTCAGCGTCCACCTCTGCCGTCACTGGGGCACGCTGGGCGCAGACCTGGTTGGAGGTCTCGGTGGCGTCGTCCCCGGAGTTGGCGGCGTCGTCCCCGGAGTTGGCGGCGTCGTCCCCGGAGTTGGCGGCGTCGTTGGTGGCGTCGTCGGTGGTCTCGCGAAAGGGGCCCTCGATGCTCGGCGCGAACGACCCACCGGGATTGCACGGAACTTCCCCACCGGCCCGGTCTTCCTCGCGGTGACCTCTCTCCGCGTTGTGATCTACAGTCACGTCGGTGCGTTCCGGATGGTGCCGAGATTCGCTGTCGCCTACGACCCTGGGGGTCAAGGAGGACTCGTGCAGCCGTTGGCGCTAGCGATGATCTAGGCCGGAGTATGGCGAGTTCGTCTGTCTGACCTTCCACTGTACTTTTGATCGACTACGGTCCGGGTTGTGTCGCTGGAGTTTTTGACCGATGCCCAGGTTGCGGCGTATAGGCGGTTTCAGGGGGTGCCGTCGCGGACGGACCTGGAGCGGTTCTTCTTCCTCGATGACGCGGACAAGGGTCTGATCACCGACCGGCGAGGGGATCACAATCGACTTGGGATCATGTTGCAGGCCACGACCGTGCGGTACTTGGGCGTGTTCCTGGAGGATCCCCTGGACGTGCCGTGGCCGGTGGTGGAGTACCTCGCCGAGCAGCTGGGCATCGCTGATCCGTCGTGCGTGAAGCGGTACACCGAGCGGCTGAAGACGGCCTACGAGCACGCCTGGGAGATCCGCGACGCCTACAAGTTCCGGACGTTCGAGGATGAGGAGGTCGCCGAGAAGTTCCGTCGGTTCCTGGATGGGGCCTGTAGAAATAACGGTGTAACTCCCCGAGAGTGAGGATACGCCGTGAGTGACACGATGGTGGAGGTTCCGCCGGCCTACGAGACCCCCATGCCGGATCGGCCCAACGGCCGCCAGGTGGAGTGGGACGCCGGTGACGCGCAACTGGTGCGTCTGCTCGCGGAGCGGGCCCAGGCGGACGGGATCAGCCTGGCCGGCGAAGGCGGCCTGCTGGCCCAGCTGACGAAGCTGGTCCTCGAAGCCGGCCTGGAAGCGGAGATGACCGCCCACTTGGGCTACGACAAGCACGA
>NZ_CAUVXP010000168.1:0-12986 GCF_963555955.1 Protofrankia sp. Cas3 | reverse complement strand
ATCTGGGACCGGGACGCGGGCGTCCTGGCCAAACTCATGGTGACACCGACACCCCGCACGGCGCTGGTCACGGGTAAGGCATTCGCGGCCGGCGTGCGCGCGTTGATACAGGTGGTCGTCGTCCTACTGCTGGCAGCGGTGCTCGGCGTGGGGCTGACCGCCAATCCGTTGAAGATCTTTGGCGCGATGGTCGCGGTCGTGATCGGTTCGGGGTTCTTCGCGTGCCTGTCGATCGTGATTGCCGGGCTGGTGCTCTCCCGGGACCGGCTGATGGGGATCGGCCAGGCAATCATGATGCCGATGTTCTTCGCTAGTAACGCTTTGTACCCGGTGGCGATCATGCCGACCTGGGTCCGTGTGGCCAGCTATCTCAACCCGTTGAGCTATCTTGTCGACGCGTTGCGCGGCCTGCTTATCGGCACAGACAGCCATCTCATGCTGGATTTCACCGTCCTCACGGGCTCCGCGGTGTTGACGATCCTCACCGCCAGCGCTCTGCTCGGCCGACTGGCGCGCTGATCAGGAAGGCAGAAGATGCCGGTGTGACTCTGAGTCAGAACAGGCTCTTGCTGTAGCCACCGTCCAGACGAATGGTCTCACCGGTCAGAAAAGCGGCCTGCTCGGAGCAAAGGAACGCGACGAGGGCTCCCATTTCGGCCGGACGTCCCCAGCGACGGACGGGGACCTCCTGCGCGTAGTACGCCTCGTCCTTGACGTTCTGGGATCTGAGGTAATCTTCCGCCAGCTCGCTTCGGAAGGGCCCGGTTGCCACGATATTGGCTGTAATGCCGTGTTCGCCGTACTCCTCGGCGAGCGTCTTCATCATTCCGGCGATGCCCACCCGCAGGTTGGCGAGCACCAGCGGATCGCGGTGGTGCGGGGTCTTGAGGCAGATCGACGCGATGTTGACCAGACGTCCCCAGCCTTTTTCCATCATGCTCGGAATGACTTCCCGGGTCAGGTAGACCTGGCTCATGATGAACTGGTCGTTGGTGCGCAGGAAATCTTCGTCCGAACAGTTGAGGAAGCCCCGTCCGTAGTCGTCGCCGGGTAGCGGGCCGGGTGGGTTCGTCACGAGGATGTCAGGTGCTCCGAAGGCACGTCGCGCTGCCTCGATGATTTCGAGGGCTCCCGCGGTGGTGGTCATGTCCGCGACCACGCCCAGCGCGCTGCCGCCCGTGCTTTCGATCTGCTCGGCGGTCGCCTCCACGATGTCGGGTTGACGACCCGTCAGGACGACCGCGGCACCCTCCTTCGCCAGCTCGACCGAGATCGCGCGACCGCATCCGCGACTGCCGCCGGCGACGACGGCGACCTTGTCCTTCAGGCCCAGGTCCATGTGCTCTCCTCGATCGGATACTGGTCACAAGTGGTGCAAAAGTATGCCGATATGAGGCACGGGTCGAGGCGTTGGCCGAAATGTCGCTAATATATGCCTGTCAGCGGGCGCGTCCCAGCCGGAACACTTCCCGAGCGGCGCCGGTCGCGGGTGAGGCCCACTCGCCGTCCACGTTGACCAGACGTACACCGGGTCCGGACAGCCAGTGGTGGATGCGCTCGGTTTCCGCCGCGCTGGCGCACGGCGTGGGCCCGGGGCCCGGGCGCACGGTCTCGGCGCTGGCCTGTGTCGCGGCGATCCAGGGACGCGGATCGGTGCGTGGCGGTGTGCTGGTCGCCGCGACCAGTCTGCCGTGGCGGATCACCGCGATGTCCCAACCGCCCTCGGGGGTCGGCGCTGCCGCCGTCATCTCGGCCACGCCGGCCAGCGCCGACAGCCGTTGCAGCCGCTGAGCGCCGTGCAGAAAGGCCAGCAGCCGGTCCCGCTCGACGGCGGCGTCCTCGAAGCGCTGCTGGGCGGCGAGGCTGTCGATGCGCGTCCGCGCGGCGGCAACGATCACGGACGGGTCGGTGGTCATGGCCCGACGGGCCGCCTCCACATGCCGGGCATAGTCCTGCAGGCTTTCCCGCCCGTCGCATGGTGCTCCGCACCGTCCCATATCCGCGAGAGCGCAGGCCGGCACCGACCGCCGTGGCGACAACCGGGCGGTGCACTGCCGCAGCGGAATCGCCGCGTGGATCGCGGCCGCGGCGAGATCGGCGGCGGCGGTACCTGAGAACGGGCCGAGATAGGTGCCGGCGTCGCGAACCGCCCGCACCCGGGCCAGCCGTGGAAACGGCTCGTCGGTGATCCGTAGGTAGACCGCCCGCTCCGGATGCCGCGACCGGCGGTTGTACGGGGGTTTGTGCTCGGCGATCAGTCTCAGCTCACGAACCTCGGCCTCCAGCGCATGCGCGCACGCGATCGCCTCCACCCGATCGGCCGCCGCCACCATCTCGGCCATCCGTGCCCGCGGCTCGCTTGCGGTGAAGTAGGAGCGGACCCGGGCGCGGACCGATCGTGAGGTCCCGATGTACAACGGCCGGCCGGCGCGATCGCGGAAGACATAGACCCCGGGACCGGTCGGCAGCCCGTCCGCCAGATGCCGCTTGCGCCGCTGTGCTGGGGAGACCTTCCGGGTGAAACCGTGGACGTCCTCCAGGGTGGTCACGCCGAGAGTGCCGAGCCGTTCGAACAGTCCGTGCAGGACGGCGACGGTCGCGCGTGCATCCGCGAGCGCCCGGTGACTCGGCTCGCTGTCGGCGCGGAAGAGGCGGGCCAGCGACGCCAGCTTGCAGTCCGGGCTTTCATCTTTGGTCACGATCTGGCGGGCGATGCGGACGGTGTCCAGATGCTCCCAGTCGGGGACCGGGTAGCGGCCGCGTGCGCACGCCGCCCGCAGAAAGCCGAGGTCGAAGGGGGCGTTGTGGGCGACCAGGACGCTGCCGTGGGCGAACTCCAGGAAGGCCGGCAGAACGGCGTCGATGGACGGCGCGGTGGCGACCATCGCGTTGGTGATTCCGGTCAGGACCGAGATGAACGGCGGTATCGGTGCGGCGGGCCGCACCAACGTGGCCATCTCCGCGAGGACCTGCCCACCGCGGACCTTGACCGCGCCGAGTTCGGTGATCTCACTGTCGGCGGTACGGATGCCGGTGGTCTCCAGGTCCACGACGACAAAGGTGACATCCCGCAGGGGCCGGCCCAGTTCCTCGAAGCTGGCCTGCCGTGGTCCAGGTCCAGGTCCGGGTCCAAGCCCGGATGGGGCCGGGGCCGGGGACGTCGAGAACGGCGTCGGCGCGGTCCGATGGTGGCCTCCCGGCGCTGGCGAGAACGGGCTCATGCCCGCGCAAGGTACAGCCAGCCTCGGACAGCTTCAGCCTCGGACTGGTTCCGTGGCTGACAGGGACAGCCCGCGAGACCCTATTGCCAGCCGGGCCTGCCGTCCGCACCCGTTCCGGTAGGTGGTTTCTGTCATGATAACGACCGTTTCTACCTACGCCCGGCCGGTGGCGGCACGAGGGGTAGGTGACTTTCGCCGCAATGGCAGCAGTTTTGACCTACGGCTGCGGTGCCGGCTAGTGAGGTATCACGCGCAGGGCGGGGCGAACCCCTCGCGACCACCTGTGGTGAGCACCGTACGGCCCCTCATCTGACCGGCTCGGATGCCGATAGTGTCCGGGCATGGCCAGCATCTTCACCCGGATCATCAATCGCGAGCTGCCCGGGCGGATCGTCTATGAGGACGATCACTGCGTGGCGTTCCTGACGATCGCCCCACTCACACCCGGGCACACACTGGTGGTCCCGCGGCTCGAGGTCGACCACTGGATTGATCTTCCATCGGACGTGCTGGGGGAGTTGTGGAGCGCGGCGGCCACGGTGGGCCGGGCAGTGGACAGGGCGTTCCACCCCCGGAAGGTGGCCGCGCTGCTGGCCGGCCTGGAAGTACCCCACGTCCACGTACACATCGTCGCGATCGAGTCCGAGGCCGAGCTTTCCTTTGCCAGAGCTGACCAAAATCCCGACCCGGCAGCGCTGGATGACGCGGCTGACCGGATCCGGGCCGCCCTGAAGTAGGTCACGCCAGCGTATTGACATTTTGCCTGGACGAAGTACGTAAATCGAGCTATTCGGGCTATTGAGACTATCGGGGCTGGAGCGAATCGTCAGAGACCGCCGGCGATCCGGAGGGGTCGGGCTGCGCCCTATACGCTGGTGCGTCATCGTTGTTCCCATCGCGCCCCGGAGTCTGCGCCGTGCCCGTCGACCTGCCCGGACCGCATACCCGCTGGCGGTGCGGGATATGCGGTAATCTGACCCGTTTCGATGTGGCGAGGACGGTGCGGTCACGGGACTACGTCCACGTCGATCTTGCCGGTGCCTCCCGCGTGGAGGAACGGGACGTCGTGGACGAGAAGATCGAACACGTCTGGTGTCGTTGGTGCGGTGCGGTGGACAGCGTGGTGTGCGAGCCTCGGCCGGCGTCCGGGTGAGCGAGCCACTGCCGCCCAACGTCCGGGCCCAGGTCGTCGCGTTTGCCGCCGACACCCTCGCAGACCTTGCGGAGCAGGATGTGCCGGCCCCGCTCATCGCGGTGCGGCGCTTCATCCCGTCGCGACGTGCCCGGCTCGGAGCTACGCCGTTGGCCGCCGCGATCGCGAACGACACGGTGTTTCGCGGGCGGGTGGCCGAGCGGGTCCGGCTCGCCCTGCCCGACCTCGTGGCCGCGCTCTCCTCGGCCGAGGGACCGCCGGAAGCCGCGCCACCGGAGGAGATCGCGGCCGTCGCCTATGTCCTGCGTCTACCTGGCTGGGAGCGGATGGTCGAGGCTGCGGCCCAGGAGCTGGCCGAGGCGGCGGCGGCGGCGCTCGCCGCGCAGGCTGCCGGGACCGCCGCGCGTCTGAGCGATCAACTTGAGGCGTTGAAGCGCAGCTCAAGGGTTGAGAGCGACCAACTGCGCGACCGCCTGGCCGTGGCCCGGACCGAGGTCGAGGATGCCCGCAGGCGGCTGCGATCGTCCGCTGACCGGATCCGTCGGGCCGAGCTGGACGCCCAGGATGCCGTGCAAGCCGCTGAGCGGATGCGTGACGAGGCGGTTACCGCGGCCCGTGAGGCCGAGACCGAAACCCGTCGGCTGCGACAGCGGGTCACCGAGCTTGAGGCCGCGCTGGCCGCGGCACGGCGCGGCAGCCGAGAAGCCAGATCCGTGGAGGATGTCCGCCTGCGCGTTCTGCTCGACACCCTGATGGCTGCCGCGAACGGATTCCGAAAGGAGCTCTCGTTGCCGACGGCGGTACGGCGGCCCGCCGATGTCGCCGGGCGCGAGGATGATGACGCGATACTGTTCGATCCGTTCTGCGGAGTGGGCGCGCGCGGCCTCGCCGAGGACGATCCCGGGGTTGTCGACGAGGTCCTCGCGATCCCCGGCGTTCACCTCATTGTTGACGGCTACAACGTGACCAAACGTGGCTATGGATCGTTGACTTTGCAGGCACAGCGTGCGCGGTTGTTGTCGGGGCTCGGTGCACTGGTCGGACGTGCGCCGGAGAGCGAGATCACGGTGGTCTTCGATGCGACCGCGGTGATCGCGCGGCCGGTTGGGGTGACCGCGCCTCGCGGGGTGCGGGTGGTGTTCAGCCGGTCCGGCCAGCTTGCCGACGAGGAGATCATCCGGTTGGTGCGGGCCGAGCCGGCGGGCCGTCCGGTGGCTGTGGTGACCTCCGACCGGGAGGTGGCGGAGACAAGCCGGATGTCAGGTGCCCGGCCGATCCCGTCCGCGGCGTTGCTGACGCGCCTCGACCGGTCCTGAGTCGGCTGGCCTGTGCGCTTCAACGGTCGCGAGAAGTTGTCGGACCCTGCGGCTACGTTGCGTCTCGGCGGCACACGGCGCTCGTGTTGCCGAAGGCATTGAGAAATCTCGACGTAGCCGGCCGGTAGCCGGCCGGAAAGGCGGACACGATGCTGATCGACTGTGACACCTGCGTGGTTCGCGGGGATGCCTGTGGTGACTGTGTGCTCCACCTCCTGCTCGCGCCCGAACGTGTGGCCGACTGGGACGAGGCCGAACAGCGGGCGCTGGCGGTGCTGGCGGATGCCGGCCTGGTGCCGCCGATGACGCCGTGGCCGCAGCCTGTGCCGGTCGCGTTGCCTCCTGCAGTCCCGTCCCCTGTTGCCTTGGTGCCCGTTGGGTCCGGGCTTTCGCGGCCTTCGTCCTCGTCCTCGTCCTCGACCTCGCCCGTGCAACGCTCACGTGGACGTGCACGCCGAGCCGGCTGACCGCCGCGGCAGTGGCGAAGGCCGTCCGCAATCGGGGGCCTGGGCAGCGCCGCCGGGTGGCACGGTGGAACAACCGCCGCAGTCTGGCACGCCGGAACAGCTGAAACGGTGGCCGCGACGACGCTCGTTGGTGGCTGTGTCAGTGGCGGTTGTCCTCGCCGTAGCTGCCGTGGGGGCGCTGCTGGTCGCCGTCGCTCCCTGGGATCATGCTGGTGCGGTCCGGGCGCAGACCACATCGCGGCTCACCGTCACGGGCTATGGTGCGTCGTCCACGCAGCTCGCCCAGGTTCGCCGCGATGCCGGTGACGCGCTGCAATACGTGCGTGGTGTCTGGGACGGACCCTGGTCGGCTGATGTCGTGGTCGACGTTCCCGGCGACGCCGCGGGGTTCCACGCCCGGGTGGGCCGCGTGAGTGCCGACGGTGAGGCCGCTGTCGTACTGATTCCCGCGATGGACGGAGGCGGGCCGTCGGCCCGGGAAGCCGCGCGTGTGATCATCAACCCCGATGTCTATGAACGGCTTTCAGCTGAGGGCCGACAGGTGGTGCTGCGTCACGAGCTGACCCACCTGGCGAGCGCGGATGTGACCGGCTCTGGCACCCCCACCTGGTTGGTCGAGGGCCTCGCCGAGACCGTGGGCCATGCCGAGGTCGCCCTGAGCGTGACACGGGCAGCTACCGAGCTTGCGGCTGAGGTCCGGTCTGGTCGGCTGCCGGATGCGTTGCCGGGTGACGCGGCGTTCACCGTCGCGGATGGGACGGTTCCCCGCAGCTATCAGGAGGCCTGGCTCGCCTGCAGGCTGATTGCGGACACGGTCGGCATGGACGGGCTCATCGGTTTCTACCGGCGGGTGGGGTCGGGAGAAGGCGACCCGCGTACCCGGCTGGCCGCCGGTTTTCAGGCGTTCCTCGGCACTACCGAGGCCGGGTTCGTCCTCCGTTGGAGGTCGTATCTGCGTACGCGGTTGTCAACCGACGCCGACGTGCGACCACCGGGTTGAGCCGGCTGCCGAGCCGTCCGCGGAACAGGAGAACATGGCCCGATGCAGGTGCTTGTTGTGACCAACGATTTTCCACCCCGTCCGGGTGGAATTCAGGCATATGTACATAATTTTGCCAGTCGGCTTCCCGGTACGCAGGTGACCGTGTACGCCCCCGCGTGGAAGGGCGCGGCGGCCTTCGACGCCGCCGCGCCCTTCCCGGTGGTGCGCCATCCGACTTCGATGATGTTGCCGACGCCAGACGTGCTGCACCGGGCCCGGGGGATCGCCCGGTCGCACGGCTGCGATGCGGTCTGGTTCGGAGCCGCGGCGCCGCTGGGACTGCTCGCGACCGGGCTGCGCCGCGATCCGGGAGTGCGCCGGATCATCGCGAGTACCCACGGCCATGAGGTCGGGTGGGCAGCGTTGCCGGGTGCACGCCAGGTGCTGCGCAGGATCGGCCGGTCGGTTGACGCCGTGACCTATCTCACCGACTACACCAAGGTGCGCCTCGCACCGGCGTTCGGCCGTCACCCGACCCTGACCAGGTTGCCCAGCGGCGTTGACACCGAGTTCTTCCGACCGGGTGTCGGGCGTGACGACATCCGCAAACGCCATGGGCTGATCGACCGCCCGGTCGTGGTGTGCGTGAGCAGACTGGTCGGGCGTAAGGGTCAGGACATGCTGATCAGAGCCTTGCCGGCCTGGCGTCGCAGGGTGCCCGGAGCAGCCCTGCTGCTGGTCGGTGGGGGACCACACCGAGCGTCGCTGGCCCGCCTGGCCCGTGAGGTCGGAGTGGACAAGCATGTGGTGATGACGGGTTCCGTGCCGTGGGAGGAACTGCCCGCCCATTACGCCGCCGGCGATGTGTTCGCCATGCCGTGTCGGACGAGGCTGGGCGGCCTGGAGGTCGAGGGGCTCGGCATCGTCTACCTGGAAGCGTCTGCCACGGGTCTGCCGGTGGTGGCCGGGCGCAGCGGCGGAGCGCCGGACGCGGTGCTCGATCGGCGGACCGGCATGGTGGTCGACGGTCGTGACCTGGGGCAGATCACCGATGCTGTCGGAGGTCTGCTGGCCGATCCCGAGCGCGCGCGGGCGATGGGTGCAGCCGGCCGTGCCTGGGTCGAGGTGGCCTGGCGCTGGGACGTCCTCGCGGCCAGGCTGCATGACCTGATCGCGTCCCCCGGATAGCGGCCCGGACGGGCGTCGGCGGCGTTGTGCGCACCCATGCCCACAAGTGGAGGGTTCCCACTTTCGTGGACAGTTTGAGATCAAAATGATCTGTGATCGTGACATGAATCTTCGAGGCTAGACTGACCGGGCATGAGGGTCCACGTGGTCAGTGACGTCCATGGGCGTGCCGACGCGCTTGCCGCCGCGGGGAAGGGCGCCGACGCCTTTGTCTGCCTGGGCGATCTCATTCTCTACGTGGACTACCGCGATTACGGTCGTGGGATAATGGGGGACCTGTTTGGTCCGACGGCGGTTGGACGAATGATTCAGTTACGGACCGAGCAGCGTTTCGACGAGGCTCGGGACTGGTCTCGTGGTCTGTGGGAGACGTTGGGTGACAATCGCCAGGAGGTCATCGAAGGGGCGATCCGCAAGCAGTACGAACAGATGTTCGATGCTTTTCCGACGCCGACCTTTCTGACCTATGGCAATGTGGATCTTCCGCATCTTTATCAGGACTACCTGCGCGACGGTGTCACGCTCCTGGACGGCCAGACGACCGAGATCGGTGGGCTGCGTTTCGGCTTCGTGGGCGGCGGTCTGCGTACTCCGATGCGCACTCCCTACGAGATCGACGATGATGTCTATGCCGCGAAGGTCGCCGCCCTCGGGGTGGTGGATGTGCTGTGCTGCCACATTCCGCCGCACCTACCTGAGCTCGTGTACGACACGGTCGCTCGGCGTTACGAACGGGGCAGCGTGGCGGTGCTGGAGGCCATCCACGAGATCCAGCCCAGGTATGTGCTTTTCGGGCATGTCCACCAGCCATACCGGGAGGTTCTCGAGATCGGACGCACACGGTGCGTGAACGTCGGGCATTTCAACGCCCGGGGGACGCCGTTCGTGCTGGAGTGGTAACGGCCGTACGGGCCTGCGGGCCATCCGGTAGCCTCGACGACCGGTCACGATGATTATCCTGGCCTCCAGCGGGCGGAAGGCTGTGCGATCATAGCTCTTCCCGCGTCGGGGTTCCCGAGCTCCGGGAGACTCCGAGGAACCTGGAGAACCGGTATGTCAGGCAACCGGTATGTCAGCGACGCCGGGCATGCCCGGATAGTTTGTGGAGGCACTGTCACCGATGGCGGATCAAGCCCGAGCCACCGTTACGATCAATGCTGAGCCAGTGAAGGTGATGGCCGCGATTGCCGACATCGCTGCGTATCCAACCTGGTCAGGGCCTGTGGAACGATCCGAGGTCGTCGCGGTCGGACCGGACGGTCGCCCGCACCAGGCCCGTTTTCTGATCAACGCAATGGTGGCGAAGGAAGAGTTCGTCATCGAGTACACCTGGTCGGGCGACGAGTCGGTGCGTTGGACGCTCGTCGAGGGACAAAACACGATCTCTCAGGACGGTGGCTACGCCCTGCGCGATCGTGGTGATGGCACGACCGAGGTCGTATACGACCTGACTGTCGAACTTAAGATCAAAATTCCCGGTCTACTCCGGCGCAAGGTCCAGAATGGCGTGGTCGACGCCGCGCTGAAAGATCTCAAAAAGTACCTCGAGAGCTGACAGCGCGTGCGATGCGTGCTCTTTTCCGGTAAGGGGGGCGTCGGGACGACCACGGTCGCCGCGGCAACGGCAACGCTGGCGGCTCAACGCGGCAGCCGGACCCTGGTGCTGTCGGCGGATCCGGCGCGAGGCCTTGCGGCTGTCCTGGACCATCCGCTGGCCGACGTTCCCGTTGAGATCGAGTCCGGCCTGTTCGCGCAGCAGGTGGACGTTCAGCGGGTGTTCGAGGAGCAGTGGCAGGTTCTTCGCGGGTACTTCGGGCGCCTCTGGGAGGTGACGGGAACCGAACCGATCGACGTTGGTGAGCTGATGGTTCTGCCCGGCGCCGCGGAGGTGCTCACGCTGTTGCATCTGCTTGACCAGATCAGGTCCGGGGACTACGAGGTCGTCGTAGTTGACACCGGCCCCGTCGCGCAGCTGCTGCGGCTGCTGACGCTGCCCGAGACCCTGTCGTGGTATCTGCGCCGGATGGTCCCGGATGACTGCCGGGTTGCCCGCCTGCTGCGTCCCGGTCCCCGCCTGCTCGGGCGTGGCGACGTGGCAGGCGCTGTCACGGAACCGCTGATCGAGGCTGCCGCACGCCTGCGAGAGATCATGAACGAAGTTCGGGAGGTTCTCTCGGACCCGTCGCGATCAAGCGTCCGGCTTGTCCTGACGCCGGAGAGCGTGGTGGTGGGGCAGACCCGCGCAGCGTTGACGGCGCTGGCGTTGCACGGCTTCGGCGTGGACGCGGTGGTGGCCAACCGGGTGCACACCCAGGCCGGCGCCGACGCCTGGCGGGCCGGTTGGGTGGCCGTCCACCGCGAGCAGCTGCTGGAGGTCGAGCGGTCCTTCGCACCGATCCCGGTCCTTCGCGCGGCCTACCGGGCTGGTGAGCCGATCGGCCTGGAGGAGCTGGCAGCCTTCGCGGCGGCCGCATACCCGGGCCTGGACCCGGTGGGTGTTCTCGGGACTGGCGGACCCGCCGCCAGTGGACCGGCCGACGGCGGACCAGGCGACGGCGGACCAGGCGACGGCGGACCGCTGCGCGTCGAGCGCGCAGGTGACGGTTTCGCGCTCTCGCTGAGTCTGCCGTTCGTGGATCGATCCGAGATCAATCTTGCCCGGATCGGGGATGACGAGCTGATGGTGTCCGTCGGCTCCCAGCGGCGGCTGTTCACCCTGCCCTCAGCGCTGCGCCGGTGTGACGTGCGCGGCGCGGCACTGCGAGACGATCTCCTGATAGTCTCCTTTGTGCCTAATCCAGACCTTTGGGTACGTGTATGACCCCTAACATGGCCGGGCCGCTGGCGCGGGAAGCTGCCCTGTTGGCCGCTGCCCTGCGGGACATGCTTGTCGACCCGACGCTGCACGGCGGGGCCGCCGGCCACCGCGCGACCGGCGGTACCGACGCGACCGGCAGTACCGACGGTGTGGGCAGTGATCCTCACGCGGCGGCGGCGGGGCTCGATGGTGAACCGTTGTCTGATCGTGTCGCGGGCAGTGGATGTGGCAGTGGCGCCCATAATGGTTCTTCGGACGGCCATCAGGACAATCGGTCTGGTGGGGTTTCGATCGCGGTGTGCCAGGTGTGTCCGGTGTGTCGGCTTGTCGCCATGCTGGCCGCGGGCCGTCCGGAGGTGACAGCGCATCTGTTCGCCGCCGCGACGTCGCTCACCGCGGCGTTGCGGGCAATCCTCGCCGGTCCCGCTTCGGACGTCACCGAAGGCGCCGACGGTCACGATGGGACAGACAGGCAGGCAGGCACCACCGAGCGACCGCGGCCCCGGTCGCGCGTTCAGAGGATCGATGTCGAATGATTGCCGCAACGACGTCGGGGCGGAACCGAACGGAGCCCGGCCTGGTGGTCGGCGTGGATGTCGGCGGAACCAAGGTTGCCGCGGGCGTCGTCGACGCGACCGGGGCGATCCTGGCTTCGGTCCGCTGGCCGACCCCCACCAAGGAGCCGGCCGCGGTGGTCGACTCGATCGTCGCGGCAGTTGATGAACTGCGGGTCGCCGTCGCGCCCCGGCCGCTGGAGGCGATCGGCATCGGAGCGGCCGGCTGGATCGACCGCGAGCGGTCACATATCCTGTTCGCGCCGAACCTCGCGTGGCGTAACGAGCCGCTGCGGGACGATGTGAGCGCCCGGACCGGCCTGCCGGTGGTCGTCGAGAACGACGCGAACGCGATGGCCTGGGGGGAGTACCGGTTCGGCGCCGGCCGCGGTCACGACGACCTGTTGTGCGTCACCGTGGGAACGGGCATCGGCGGCGGGATCGTGCTCGACGGCAGGCTGCACCGGGGACATTTCGGGATCGGTGGGGAGATCGGGCACATGCAGATCGTGCCCGGAGGTCAGCCGTGCGGCTGCGGGAACAGGGGCTGCTTCGAGCAGTATGGGAGTGGTCGCGCACTGCTCCGGACCGCCCATGAGTTGGTCATGGCTTCGCCCGCGGCCGGCCGGCGGATGTTGGAGCTGGCGGACGGCGACATGGCGGGTCTCACCGGTCCGACGATCACCGAGGCCGCCCGGGAGGGCGACCCGCTCGCGGTGAAGTGCTTCGAGGAGGTCGGCAGCTGGCTGGGCCGCGGGCTTGCCAGCCTTGCCAGCGTCCTTGATCCGAGCCGTTTTGTCGTCGGTGGCGGCGTGGCTGAAGCGGGTGATCTTTTGCTCGGCCCGGCCCGGGCGGAGTTTTACTACAATCTGTCAGGTCGCGAACACCGGCCTGCGGCGGAAATTGTCGTGGCGGAGCTCGGGCCGCCGGCTGGGATCATCGGCGCGGCCGACCTGGCCCGAACCTGATCGTTTGTCGTCGCAGACCCCGGACCCGGGGTCGCGGCCGGGACCGGGACCGTCCAGGCACACTGCCGTCCGGGCGTGCTGCGTCAACGGTCGCGCCCCGGGACGGGACGGTAGTCGGCGACCAGTTCCTGGGCCAGCTGTTCCAGGAACAGGCCGGTGTCGGTGACGACACCGACAGCCTGGGCGAATCCACGGTCGACCAAGGTGGCGACATTGCCCGGGTCAATGTCCACACAGGCCACCGGGATGGATGCGGGCAGGATGTTACCGGTCGCCACCGAGTGCAGCATCGAGGCGATCATCATCGCGAATCCGACAC
>NZ_CAUVXP010000167.1:0-12988 GCF_963555955.1 Protofrankia sp. Cas3 | reverse complement strand
CTGATGGACCGCGCGTGGGGCCCGGTGCGGATCTGCGTGGCTGCCGCGGCGAGGCACGGCGAGGACGTGTTGCTGCCGCTGTACACGGCGCTGGGCCGGCGTCGCCACCTGCAGAAGGCCGAGTGGGAAGCCGGCACCTTCGCGGCGGCGCTGGCCGAGGTCGGCCTGGAGCCGGATCTTGCCGATGCGGCGACATCGGAGGAGTTCGACGATGCGCTGCGGGCGAGCCATCAGGACGGGATCAGCCGCGTGGGCATGGACGTCGGCACGCCGGTGATCGCGGTGGCGGACACGGCGTTCTTCGGCCCCGTCGTCACGCCGGCGCCCAAGGGCGAGGCCGCGGGCCGGCTCTGGGACGGCGTGCTGCTGGTCGCGGGCACTCCCGGCTTCTACGAGCTCAAGCGCACCCGGGACAGCGGCCCCGTGTTCGACTGATCCGCCTACTCGGACCCGGTCTGTGTCAGCCGTTGTGAGCGGGTTGTTGCTGTCAAGGACCATCCGGTGAACAGGATCGGGGACCGATGCCCCGCGGGTGTCACCCGTCAGGTGTGTCTTTCCTAGATCATTGGAGCGGGGAGAGTAACTGCGGCCTGCGACGGGCATCATTTCGTTTCATGCGCGTCCATCTCGGTTCCGACCACGCGGGCTTCGAACTCAAGATCTCATTGATCACTCGGCTGGCCGAGCTGGGTCACTCGGCAGTTGATCACGGCCCGGCCGCCTACGACCCGGCTGATGACTACCCGCCGTACGTGATCGCGGCAGCCGCGGCCGTAGTGGGCGAACCGGGCAGTCTGGGTGTCGTCATCGGCGGGTCCGGCAACGGCGAGGCTATTGCCGCGAACAAGGTCACCGGCGTGCGCGCCGCCCTCGTCTGGAATACCGAAACGGCCCGGCTCGCCCGGCTACACAACGACGCGAACGTCGTGAGTATCGGTGCGCGGATGCACACCGTTGCGGAGGCCGTCGGCCTCATCGAGGTGTTCCTGGGGACGCTGTTCAGCGCCGAGCAACGTCACATCCGGCGGATCACCATGCTCGCGGCCTACGAGCGATCTGGTGTGGTGCCGATCACGTCCGCGCCGCTGGCGCCCTGACCCGGGTGCCCTGACAGCCCAGCCGGACACAAGGATTGAAACAGGTGTTGACGCGGGCGTCAGGGCGGTCCGAGTTACCCTCGACGCTGCGTTCGGGGGACGGTCGTGGGGGCGGTGGCGGGGTCGGTCCATGGACGCCGCCGAAGGACGACGGTGCGTTCAGCCTCGGCCATGTCGTCGAGGTCGGGCCGGGCGACGTCCCGGGCTCGCATAGCCGTTCCCGGCGGCAGCCGCGAGCGTCCGGCGCCGACCAGGGCACGCAGGCCGGGATCACCCATGTCCCGCCGACGCCCTGATCGCTCGGTCGGATCGCTGCCGGAACCGGCTGGGCTCGGTGGGGTCGGACCGTCGTCGCCGGGGCTGGTGGCTGTCGCAGGGCCTTCCGTCATCGATCACTCCTGTT
The DNA here is from genome assembly GCF_963555955.1 of Protofrankia sp. Cas3. Lineage (NCBI taxonomy): Bacteria > Bacillati > Actinomycetota > Actinomycetes > Frankiales > Frankiaceae > Protofrankia > Protofrankia sp. Cas3. The sequence goes on along the minus strand of NZ_CAUVXP010000167.1, from coordinate 11,488 downwards.
CGGTGCGACGCCCACCCGGCGCGGACATCCTCGGGATCCAGAATGCCCCGGTGCGGGGGGCATGGGCCGGCTGGGCGCGGATCGCCCGGACACAGGATTCGCAACCGGTTCTCGGGCACAATGCATTGACCCGCACCGGCGAGATCCGAAGGGAGTTGGCGGCCGGTCTGCGTACTTTACGAGTCCGTTTCAGATCTTTCGTTCGATTACGCTGGGTATCAGCCTCAGCATTTCGACGACAGTACCACCATTGGGTGAATAAACGGGGTGCCGACCTGTTCCGATTGTCTTTCGTCCGAACACTGTCGGAGGGGGCGCTGGTGGGAACGACTGGCGCGATCAGGGTGGGATCGGCGTGGGGTCAGGGCGCGTGATCGTGCCGGTGAGCACTCGTCATCCACGGCAGCACGATTCATTGACAATACGCAGACAACTGTCGACGCAAGGTCGCCGGTGGGATAACCCCCATCCCGGTCGGTGACGATTCGGTATCCGACGGTGGGCATGGTGTGACGAAGGGGTCATTGTCGGATGTGTGTCGCAGTGACGTGCGGGTGGCGGGCGAAGAGGGGCGCCCCGCCTGCGAGAGGATGTCCGAGGTGTAGGTGCGTCAAGCGGTGCCGAACGGCGGGTGGGCGGCGGCGTTCGCGGGTCGTCGGCTCGGGTACGACGTTCGCCGCGAGATCCCTGCGGGCATGGTTCGTGTCGTGTTGCCGGAGGCCTCGGGGAAGGCCGGTGAAAGGATGGGTGGGCGCATGTACGGATACCTGCTGTCCATCCCGCGTGGCCAGCACGTGCCGCCAGTCTGTTGGCGGCGCAATGGTGGATCGTCGGTCGGTCCTCGCCGGGTGAATACTGATTTGGCAGCTCGGATCGCACTGGCGCGGCGATGCCGTATCGAAGCTTCGGCCGGACCTATTCGGGCGTGACGAGGTGTTTCGCGATCGGCAGGTGATCGCGACCGCCCTTGTCGTTGCCGACGCAGCTTGGGAGTGACTCTTGGACCACGTTCCCGTCAGTATCGTCATCCCCGCCTACAACGAGGCGCACCGGCTCCCGGAGGCGTTGCCCCGTCTGGTGGCTGTGGTGAGCACGCTTGCCGGCGCGGAGGTGATCCTTGTGGACGACGGCAGTACCGACCGTACTGCCGAGGTTGCCGAGCGGCTGTTGAGCGAGCTGCCGCGGGCACGCGTCGTGAGCCTTCCGTGGAACTCCGGTAAGGGTACGGCAATTCGCACGGGTGTCGCGATGGCGCGGGGCGCGTCGATCGTGTTCATGGACGCGGATATGGCTTCGGATCTCAACGACCTGCCGCCGCTTCTCGCGGCGCTCAACGATGCCGAGGTTGCGCTCGGGTCGCGCCGGATCGGTGACAACGCGCTACGCACGAGCGGCCGGCGGATGGGTAGCTGGGCGTTCAACCGAATCACCCGGACCCTCGCGGGACTGGACGTCGCCGACACCCAGTGTGGCTTCAAGGCGTTTCGGCATGCCGAGGCGAAGCTGCTCTTCAGCCTGTCGCGGTCCACGGGTTTCGGCTTCGACGTCGAGGTCCTCGCGCTTGCGCGGTCGATGGGTTACCGAATCGCCGAGGTTCCCGTGCACTGGTCGGAGATGGCCGGCGGGACCTTTCGGGTCACCAGGCACACCCCGGCGATGCTGGTCGACGTGATGCGGGCCCGCCGGTACCGGCGGCGGGTACCTGTCCTGCCCACGCCGCTGCACCTGCGGACCAGCCAGGCAGCGCCGTCGGTGGTCCTGCAGGCGGTACCCACGCCGCTGGCTGAGGCAAGGCGCCTGGGTGCCGCGGCAGGGACGGGCACCCATCCAGCGCCGGAGGCGGAGGCATCCCGGACTCCGGGCGCCCGGGTGCTCAGTATGGGTGCGGCCGGTATGGGTGCGGGCGGTATGGGTACGGGCGCGCTGGCTGCCGACGGTGGCTCGGTACAGACGCCCGGGTCGACCAGGACCGGAGGTGGACGGGACCCCGGCCTGACGTCGGCTCCGCGCGAGGTCGTATGATCATCGTTCGAACAGACAATCCGGCGGTCCGGTGGTCGTCGCGGTCGCGGTCGCCGTCGCCGCAGTCGCCGTCGCCGTCCGGCCCGCAGGGTGGCGCACTCGTGGCGGTCTCCGACCACCTCGGCCGTACGCCGCGGTGGTCCATCGCGGCGATGGCCGCCGGTTTCGTTCTGCTGTGTCTGCTCCAGGCGCCTGGCAGGCTTGCTGCGGACACCAAGCTCGATCTTGCGGTGGACCCGGTCCCCTTTCTTGCCGCCAGCACCCATCTGTGGCATTCGAGCTCGGACTTCGGCCTGCTCCCCAACCAGTACGTCGGCTACCTGTTCCCGATGGGGTCGTTCTTCGCCGGCGGGAAACTGCTTGGCCTACCACCGTGGGTCACCCAACGGTTGTGGATGGCTCTGATACTGACCGTCGCTTCGTGGGGAGTCATCCGGCTCGCGGACACGTTGCGCGTCGGTGGCCGGATGCATCGGGTGATCGGCGGGATTGCCTACTCCGTATCGCCGTTCGTCCTGGGAAAGATCGGCTCCACCTCCGTCGCGCTGACGGGGAGTGCAATGCTGCCGTGGATGGTCCTTCCGCTCGTCCTCGCGGTGCGGCGGGATTCATCCGGATCGTTGCGGCGGCTGTCGCCGCGGCGGGCCGCAGCACTGTCCGGGCTCGCGATCTTCGCGACCGGCGGCGTCAACGCAAGCGTCACCCTGGACGTCCTGCTGGGCCCGGCTGTCGTGCTCGTCCTGGCCGGAACAGACCGGCGGGCCTGGGCTCTTCGGGGTTGGTGGATCCTGTCGGTGCTGCTCGCGACCGGATGGTGGGTCCTGGCGCTGGCGACGCAGCGGCGGTACGGCCTCAATTTTCTTCCCTACACCGAGACCGCCGTCACCACGACCGCCACGACGTCGGTCGGCGAGGCGTTGCGGGGCGCCAGCGACTGGATGGCCTACCTGCGTCTGCCGAGTCCGTGGTTGCCCGCGGCGTCCGAATACGTCACCACCTTCGCCGCGGTCCTCGGATCCGGTCTGGTGGCGGCACTCGGAGTCTGGGGGCTCGCGCGCGCCGATCTGCCGGCCCGACGCTTTCTGGTGCTCACGTTCGGGGTCGGGGTCGTCGCCATCTGCGCTGCCTACCCTGGGCAACCCGCAAGTCCCTTGGCGGATACCGTCCGCGATCTGTTCGGCGCTCCGTTCGGCTTCCTGCGCAATGTCTACAAGTTCCAGCCGGTGGTCCGACTACCGATGGCGCTCGGCCTCGCTCATGCCCTGTCCGTCGCGGCCTCGTGGCGGCGCCCCGATCGGGGTGGCGCGGTTGGCGGGGTCCGGCGGCGCGACCCGATCATCCGGCTCATCCGGCGTGGGCGGCCGGTCGGGCGCCGGCAGGTCGGGCGCCGGAGGGTCGCCGCGCGGCGGCCGGGTCTGGTCGTGGTCGTCGTGACCGCCGTCTGCGTGATTGCGGGAATGACCCCCGCATTTGCGGGTAAAATCGCTCCTACCGGTACATTCCGTAACGTTCCGGGCTACTGGGGGCAGGCCGCGCAGTGGCTGGCGCGAAATCCGGCCGGCGGCCGGACCCTGGTGCTGCCGGGAACGGCGTTCGGTGAGTATAGCTGGGGTCGGCCGTTGGACGAGCCGATGCAGTGGTTGGCACAGACACCCTGGGGGGTTCGCAGCCTGATCCCGCTCGGTGGGACCGGCGTCATCCGGTGGATGGACGGGATCGAACGCCAGCTCACGCTCGGATCCGCACCAGGGCTTGCCGAGGCACTGGCCCGGGCCGGGGTCGGCCAGGTGCTGGTCCGCAATGATCTGCAGAACAAGGACTGGGACGTGCCGCCGTCATCCGCGCAGATCAGCGGCGCGCTGCGCGGATCCGGTCTGCAGCAGGCCGCGAGGTTCGGCCCGATGCTCCCGGCCCGTTCCGCGGGAAACGCCAGGCTTGTCCCGGCGCTACGTAATCCGACGCAGCGGGTGCCTGCCCTGGAGGTGTGGGTGGTCCCGGGCGGAGCCAGCCTGGTGCAGGCGTATCCGGCAGCTACGGCGCTGATTGTGTCCGGGGGTGCCGAGGCGACCGTGGAGATGGCGGCCCAGCGGGTGTTGCCCGACCAGGCCGCCGTGTTGGCCGGTGACCTGGCCGCAACGGCTGGCCCCACCGCAGCTGGCCCCACCGCAGCTGATCCCACCGCAGCTGATCCCACCGCGGCTGATCCCACCGCGGCTGATCCGGCTGCGGCCGATGTCGTCGGCCCACGGACCACCTGGGTGGTGACAGACACATTCACCCGCCGTGACAATCGGTTCGGGCTCGTCCACGGCGCTCAGTCCTACGTCCTAGGGCCGCATGAGGACGTCGCGGGTGCCACGGGGCCACCCGATCAGTGGACCGATCGGCCGGCGGCCGGGCACCAGACGACGGCCGGCTATGTCGGTGGGATGTCGGTCACCGCGTCGTCCTACGGCTTTGAGTTGGTGGCCGCGCCTGACCTGGCGCCCGCGAACGCCGTGGACGGTGATCCCAGTTCGGCATGGCAGAGTCTGAGGACCGACCGGGGCTCGGCGGGGCAGTGGTTGCAGGTCGACGTCGCGCGAACGGTCGAGGTACCGACGTTGACGGTGCAGCTGCTGGAGGAGAGTCCGTCCCGCCCGACCGTGCGGGCGCTGCGGGTGACCACCCAGGCCGGTTCGGTGGTCACCCCGGTCAAGCCGATCGAATCCGCACAGCAGCTCGCGGTGCCCACCGGTCCGACCCGGTGGTTCCGGGTCGGCTTCGAGCAGGTTGCCGGCGGCGGGGGCCCCTTTCTGGGCGCGGGAATTCGTGAACTGACGATTCCCGGGATCAGGTTTCAGCGGTATCTGGAGGCACCCTCCGACATGGCGCGGTGGTTCTCCGGCGCGGCGTCCGGGCGGATCGTCTACGCGTTCGCGCGTAACCGGGCCGATCCGTCCCAGCCGTTCGAGGATGATGAAGAGCGGCAACTCAGCCGGCGGTTTGATGTACCGCGGCCCCTTGCGTTCACCGTCCGGGGTGCGGCGGTGCCGATCGCGCCCCTACTGACCGGAGCCGGCGGGATGTCCGACGGCGGCCAGGACGGCACCGGCGGTCAGAGCGCCCGTGGCGATGGCTCGTCGGGCGTGGCTACAGGCCCCGGGCAGCCGGGGACGGAGCCCGTCGCCCTTCCCTGTGGGTCGGGTCCGATGGTGATCATTGACGGACAACGCTATTCCACCCGGCTCGACGGCCGACCGGATGACGCCGGAGCGCCCCGGTCCGTCACGATGAGTCTGTGCACCGACGGTGGAACGGTCACCTTGAGCGCGGGCCCGCATCTGCTGACGACCGAACCCGGGTCGGCGCCGTTCGCGGTTGGCTCCCTCACCCTGGTCGACGGCGCGCTAGCGGCGCCTTCGGTACCCGTTCGGGCTACCCGGATCACCGGCTGGACCTCGGAGCGGCGCACGGTCGAGATCGCGGCGGGGGAGCGTAGCTATCTTGCCGTCCGGGAGAACGCCAACGCTTCGTGGACCGCGACCGTGAACGGCGTGTCGCTTCCGGTGATCCGACTGGATGGCTGGCAGCAAGGATGGATCATTCCGGCCGGGGTGGCCGGAACGATTGTCATCGTGAACCGGCCCGGGCAGACGTACCGTCGTGACCTCGGCGTCGGCATGATCATGGTCGCGGGGCTGATCGCGCTGGCGGTGCTCCCGGCCGGCTTGCGCAAGCCGGCCGGCCGGGCATCGCGTGGGCAGCGCACCCGTCGCTGGGGTACCCGACGCTGGGGTACCGGTCGGTGGGTCCGGCGGCAACAGCCCGAGCAGGTGCGAGATCAGCTCCGCTACGGTGTCATCGCGGCCGGCATGTGCGCGGTTACACTGGTCGCAGGTCCGGTTGCGCTGGTAATCCCGGCGCTGGTCGTGGTTGCTCGACGCTGGTCAACCGGGCTGTCCTGGCTTGCCGCCGGCTGCGTGGGCGCTGCCGTGACGGTGGTGGCGCTGACGCCCGACAGCCTCCCGGGCTCTGGCCGGGGAGCCTTCGGCTGGCAGGTCCAGCTGTGCGGCGCAGGCGCGTTCGCATGCGTGCTCACATCCACGGCCGTCCGTCGCGTCGTGCGGCCAGCCGATCGCCCGTCGGTGTCGGTCCCCGCTCAGAGCGATCGTCGATAGCGGGGCAGGTCCGGTCGGTCCGCCCCGCTGTGGACTCGGGATTCCTTGATCTACCCCTCTGGTGCCGGGCACGCTCGGTTTCGCTGGATCCTGCGTGGCGGATCATCGGCTATCATGCATCAATATTGTTTAGCAGTTGGGTGTTAGTTGTGTATTTTTCGACTGGGCGTGTTCGGCAATGTGCTCTTCTGGTTGGATGCGGTGTTGCTGCGTGACCAGGCAATCTCGCAGGCAATCCGGCGTACCTATATCGGGTTGCCGGGTATGTAGAGTGGACGCCGCCCGAGCCTGCCAGTAGGTCATTACAGCCTTGACCGGCTGTGAATCGGCCGTTCTCGCATCTCATCGGTTCACCTGAGAAGAGTCGCATCCAGTGGATTTGTTCCGGGTCTGCCGCAGGTGATCGGTTCGTGCGATGTATCCGGCGATAAAAGAGGTCTTCGCCACTATTCCTGCCCGAATCTCGTCAACTGACCTGACGGGACCGAAACTGGGTCGTGTGGGGTGTGTCGTGGGGACATTTCGCCGCTCTGAGCCGAAGGAAGGTGTCAGAATCGACTCCCGCGAGACGTGGCGGCCGGCGCCGGTTGCGGAACCACTTGTCAGCCTGATTCCGTATCCCCGATCCGGGTCATCCACTCCCCACCTGTCGACCGGGCCGGTGCACGCAGGGCACGAGCCGGTGCGGCCTGCTCGTGAACGGCGTTTTTCGGTGCTGGAAAATATGATCATGGCTTCTGATCGCCGGTCGGCGCCGGTTTCGGTTGGCATGATCGCACGCACCCGTGAGGCCATCGACCTGGTGACGTTGCGCAGGGCGGTGCAGGGTGTCGCGGCCCGGTATCCGATGGCGCGAGCACGGATGCGCACCGGCCTGCTTGGCCGGCGGTGGTCATTCCCGGACGTCGCCGATATTCCGATCATCACAGCCAGTGGTCATGATGATGGTGACCTCTGGGATGCGTTCGCCGGCCTGTGTTCTCGCCCTTTTGCCTTGAGCCGGGTGCCTGCGGTGCGGGTTCTGCACATGCGGTTGCCCGAGGATGACGCACTCGCGGTTGCCGCGCATCATGTCGCTCTCGACGGATTGAGCGTGGCGATGTTGCTGCACGCGATCCTGGAGCGCTGTGTCGTCCTGGAGCCCCGTGTCGCCCTGGAGCCCCGTGCCCTCACCAGGACGCGCCGTCCACGCGGGACAGCTGTTGACAACCTGGTGGACGGCGGTGTTTCCGGGAGCGCTACCGCCAGGGGTGGCATCGCCGGTGGAGGCATTGCCGGGGGCGACGCGTGCGCCGGGCTCCCGCGCCACCGTCGGCGGGCAGCCCCGTCCATGGAGCGGATCAGCCGCCTCGTGCCTGGCGTGGCGCCGCTGCGCCAGCCGGTGCAGGGGCGGATCGCCCCCGCGCCCGGCCTCGGCCGTGCCAACCGCACATCACCGAACAGCCGGGCCTGCGTCTACGGCGTGTACTGCATGGCGGTTCCCGTCCCCAAGCCCGGGCGGTCTGCCACCGGTGGCACGGTCACCGTCAATGATCTTCTGTTGGCAGCCGCCGCGGCTGCGGTGGAGCAGTGGAACACCGCGGCCGGGCGGGAGACCGGGCGGTTGCGGGTACGGATGCCGATCAACCTCCGCGACCGCGATGGGGAGGTTGCCCTCGGCAACCATACGGGCGATGCGGTGATTGCCATGACACCGCTGGACCGCCGGGACCCCGAAACCCTGCTGGCCGCGGTGTGCAGGCAGACGGCGGCCAACAAGGCGGCAGGGCCACCAGCGGAGACCGGGAATGCCCTGCGCGGTACAGCCTGGCTGCCCGGCCCGGCGCGGCATGCGCTGCTGCGCGTCGCCGCGACCGTTGCGCGACCGCTACTGATGCCGACGGCCAGCGTGACGAACCTCGGACGGCTGCCTGGCCGGCTTACATCGGGTGCTGATACTCCGCAGATCACATCGCTGTACTTCGCTGCATTCGCGGGTTTGCCACAGGGGCTCGTGATCACTGCCACGGGCTATGGTGACGATCTGAACCTGGCGTTCTGTTATCATCGTGACCTTTTTGATCAATCGGCTGTGCGGCGCTTTGCCGCGCTCTACCGGGTAGCTCTCGATGACCTGACCCGGGTACCCGAGCCGCGCACCTGATCACGGATTGACCTGGTCAACCTGGTCAACCCGTGATGGAGGGCTTCGGCGCCGTGGCACGGGGAACCCCTGGCGCTCTAACCGGCCGCGGCAGGGGCTCTGCCCGCTTCCACGGCATCGGGCCGGGCACAGCGGACTGCGGCGACCAGAAGGTCCTCCCCGGTCGCGGCCCGTACCTCGATCGGGCCGGTGACACCGGCCCGATCGAGTGCGGCACGAGCATCGACGAGGCCCGCACCGTAGAGCACCGCGACCGCGTGGCCGAAGCCGTCCCCGGCGCGCAGCGTCCCGTCCCGGTAAGGTCCGTCGCCTTCGGGGATATTGCGATATACCAGGTCGGTACGGCGCAGGACTGGCAGTGCCTGGCTCGGCGACAGCAGGAATTCCGCTCGGGTGACAAGGACGTCCGCGCGGCGTGACTCCCGCGGGCGGCGGCCCGGCGTGCGGTTGTCCAGCCTGTCCATCTCGGCGGTCACGATGCGGGCCAGCAGCTCGGCGGTGGCGTCCCAGGAGAAGCGTGCGGCCCACGCTCGGGCCCGTTCGCGCCAGCGGGTCGCCGTGACCGGGTCCGCGAGGGCGGAAAGTGCACGGTCGATCGTGGGTCCGAGCGCATCAGCGTCATCCGCCAACCAGCCGGTTTTGTCATGGCAGACGGCATCGCGTAGCCCGGGCACGCGGAATGCCACGGCCGGGACACCGTGGGCATTAGCCTCCAGTACGGACAAACCCCACCCTTCACCGTGGGACGGATTGACAGTCAGCCAGGCCGTCGACAGCAGCCGGTCCCGTTTCATAGCCGTCACGTAGCCGTGCCAGTGCACAATGTCCTCGCCGAGACCGAGCCCGGCCGCGTGCCGGATGAGCCGTTCCCGGTCCGGTCCGTCGCCGACCACGTCGACGACCAGTCCCGGGTGGGCCGCGCGAAGCGTGGGAAGCGCGTCGAGCAGCAGGTGCAGCCGCTTGTGCGGGACGAGGCGGCCCACACAGACGATGGTCGGTCGGTCCGCCGGTCGGCCAGACCCGTGATCCCACGGAAGATCGACGCCGCCGGGCACGATGAAACGTGGCCCGCGCAGCTTCAGGACCTCCCACGCTTCGTCCCTGGTCGAGGGTGACACGACGGCCACCGGACACTGCCGGTACACCCAACGGCTGCCGGGGGTCTCCATCAGCTGGCCGATCCTGGCCACGGGCGCCGGGAAGTAGAGCGGGAACTGCCGCTGGTGGACGTGGTGCACAACCTGGACGACCGGGGTACCGGGCAGCACCAGCGGGCTGAAGAACGGGATGCCGTTCTGGCAGTCCACCACTGCGTCGATGTCGTGCCGGTCGCGTAGGAGGCGAGCCAACGCGGCCGGGTACACCCCGAACGTCCCACCTGAGCGCTCGACGTCGATGCCCCGTACGTTCTGCGACCGTTGGGTGCCGGGCGGTCGGGAGGTGAGCAGACTCACCCGCGCACCAGCCGCGGCAAACCGTTCTGCGACCGATTGGCAGTAGAGCTCGGCGCCACCGGCCTGAGGATGCTCAAGATCACGCCAGTTGAGAAACACCACACGACGCCCGGCGAGCGTATCCAGATGCCTGCCCCGACCGTCCGCTGGTGCTGCAATTGCGGGCACCAGGTCTGCTCCCTTCAGCTCGACCCCCAACCTGCCCCGTTGTTTTCGGCACGGTCTCGCCGCACCGCTCCGTACTCCGCGCGACGATGGTGCCAGATCGCGGGCACCCGATGCGGGCCGGGTACGGCGTTGGCCTACCGTGGGCAGACGACGTCCGGAAAATGGCGGCAAAACGCCGACGCGCTGGCGGACACGAAAGCGTGCGGGAGGAAGGTGGATGGCGATCGCAGCGCGTGAGCTGATCGTGCGGGGCCTCGCCGGCCCCGGGTCGCTCGCGGTTGCCGGAGTTGTCGTCAACGGCGGAAACCTCCTGGTCAACCTTGTACTCGCGCGGGTACTCAATGCCACCAACTATGGTGCGCTGGTCGTTCAGACCGGGATCTTTCTGATCCTTTCGATGGGCGGCTCGGCCTTGCAGGTCGCCGTGGTCCAGCGGGACACATCTTTTCCCGGTGATACCCGACACGCACGGGCGTCCTGGATTCGCCGGCTGCGCAGTGTCGGCATGGTTGTGGTTGTTGTCACCTGTGTCCTCGGTCTGTTGGTATGCGGCCAGGTGGCGGCGATCCTGTCTTATCCGCATCCATTCGCGATTGCCGAGGCAATCGCGGGAGCTGCGATCTGGGTCTCACTTTCGGTCGAGCGTGGTCTGTTGCAGGCGCGTCGCGCCTACCAGGAACTCGCCTATAATTTCGTACTTGAGGGTGCTGGCCGCATCGTCGTCATCATCGGTCTGGCGTTCGCCGGATTCGGAGTCAACGGTGCGGGTCTCGGGTTGATCGTCGGTGTTCTGTGCGGCACCGCACATGCCCGCCGGCTTACGGCCCGGACTACGCGGGGAATGACCACGCGGGGAATGTCGGACACCCGACCCATGCCCGCGCTCTGGTACGACACGACAACCGCTCTCGGCGCGCTCGTGCCGCTCGCGATGCTGCAGAACATGGATGTGGTCATCGTCGGCTGGCTCAACCCCGCCGAGGTTGGGGCCTACGCGGCTGTTTCGACGGCCTGCAAGGTGCCGGTGTTCATCGGTCTGGCGGTGGCGAACTTCCTGCTCCCGGAGGCGGCTCAGCGCCGGGCACAGGGTCGTCCAGCCACCACAGCCCTGCTCGCGGCGGTCGGCTGGGTGGCCGCCCCCGGCCTGCTGCTGGTGGGGACAGGCGTGGTCGCGGCCAGACCCGTGCTGTCAGCGGTGTTCGGCCCGCACCTGGCCGCGGGCGCCTCGACACTGTGGATCCTGGCACTGGCCATGACCTGTCTTGCCGTGACGCTGCTGTTTACCAACTACCTCCTGGGGGCGGGCCGGCGGGATGTCGTGGGGGTGCTCGCGGCCGGTACGGTGTTCACCGCCGCCGGCTTGGCCGCCGCCGGCGGTCACCTGGTCGCCACGGCCGCCGTCGGTCTCGGCTGTCAGGCGGTGACCGCGATCATGGCCGGCCTCATGGTGTTGCGGGCGCATCGGCCGGCAGCGGCAGACCTGCGCATCCCGGTCGCGGCCCGGCAGCCGGCCGGGCCCGGCGGCCACGAGCCCGTCGACG
>NZ_CAUVXP010000166.1:7100-13464 GCF_963555955.1 Protofrankia sp. Cas3 | reverse complement strand
ACGCCTCCGCGGCGAGGAGCCAGGCATCCGGCGCCCCGTCGAAGGTGTGAGTGCCCTGGTCAGTGACCAAACGCAGGCGTGATTCATCTCGGCGCAGGAGCATTCGCTCACCGGTTCCACCATGATCGTCCCTGTACGTTACTCTGATCGCGTTGCCCCCGGCCCACCGCGCCCTCGCGATCTCTACCGGACCGTCTCCCGCGATGCCGAGCACTCGCGCTCCGGGAACGAGCTGCTCCAACCGAGCACCCGCCGCGGCCATCTCGCCCATCCAGATCCCCCCGACACCCGCCAATATCGGCATGACGATACCGACCAGCCCCGACGCACCGGGTGACGGTCCGGATGTACCCTGGGAGCATCACCCTCAGAGTTCATCCGCCCGCATGCCCGCGAACGCCGCGTACCGGGCCGAGGTCATGGCCTACCGTGGCCGGGCGCGACCTGTGAGTTCCGCGCGTCGTCGCTGGTTTGACGTTCTCTGTCGTGATGTTCTTCGACTGGCCGGCACTTCGGTGGGTGTCGTTCGCGCATACGCGCCAGTGCGTCACAGGCCCGATCTCGGGGCGGCTGCTGTGGTCGCATGGATCTGCCGCAGTGCGAGCGTTGTTATGACCACCGACCAGATAGTTGATCATCTGATGGTGTCGGAGGCGCTCGAGGGCTATGGGCCCGGGGATGTGATGAGCCTGGTGCGCCAGGTTCGGGTGGAATGGGGTTGCGCGGGCCTTCCAATCGCTGATTGGTGGAGTCCGGATCAGCTTCTGGGGGCTTTTCTGTGCTATCTCGCTCCGCGTCTCGTGCTCGAGCGGGGAGCGGACGTGGCTCGATGGCACCTGCGTACGGTTTTTGGGCTCACCGATGAACGGGTCATCACCGCTCTCATTGTGGAGCCGTGTGACCCGATTCCGCTTCCCTCGAGCCCGGTTCAGATCGAAGCCGATGGAGGCAACGAACGCCCGGTTGGTCTGGAGCTTCTCGTCTATCTTGCCGACCGTCCGGAGGTCAGACGGTATTCGGCCGAGGCACGTCGGCGTTCTCTTCTCGGGGATGACGGACCGGCCCGTTCGGGACGTTGGCAGTTGGATGATCGTGATCAGGGTGTAGACGCGTGGCTTGTGGAGGGCCAAGCGTCCTTCGTGATGTGGCGGACTCTCGACCAGCTAACTCGAGCCTGGGTTGCTGAGGGGGTCGACGATGATTATTTTGGTGGCGGGCGGGCACAGCGGGACGAAGCACGGTTGATTGCCGCTGAGGGGTGGCGTCGCTGCCAGCTATGGCTGGCTGACCTGACCGAGCCTGAGCAGATATTGATGGCCGAGCAAGACCAGCGAGTCATGCGCCGTCGGCGCTGGCTCGACGCGCATCTCCGAATATTTCGTGCTCCGTATCAAATGCCGGACAGTGTTCCCGACCGCATGGTGGCCGGCGAGCGCTCGGCGGTGCCCGACTGGGTCGCCGCGGAGGTCTTTGACCACGGTGCGCGTATCATACGGCACGGAGTTGGATCGATCGAGCACTGGGGCGTCGTCGTTGAGACTGATGAGGAAGAGGAAGATGCCGAGGCTGATCTGGCTTGCGGCACGTCCGGAAAATTAGCAGTATGGAGCACTCCAACCGGCGTCACCTTCCACCTGGCGGTCGGCCAAGGCGAGTGGCGTACTGCAATGCTGGCGCCGTTCTATTTTCAACTGGACGAGCCCCATGGCGCGGTCGGGCTTCTTCTCGCCTGCCTTGCAGGCGTTCGACTCGACTATTACCGGCTACGTGGCGAGCGTGAACTGGTACATCTCGGTGGCCGGTTCATCAGACTTCCTGCCGACACAACAGCGGGCCTGCTCGACCGAGTCGACGAGACACTCACCCTCGCCGAAGATCGGGAACCGGGTGTGTCGCTGCTGATTCTCCTCTCCCGTGCCCCGGATCCAGCGCCATATATGTTCGTCGGCGCGGACAACGCGAAATCCGAGGAGATCCTCTTCGATCTCGGCCTGTCGGGTAGCAGCGGCGAGGAGAAGGCGCGAGCCGTCAGCGCCGCCCGGGCAAGCTTGGCCGCCGCCCACGCACATCGGGTCTCCGCCGAAGCGGACAGCCAGGCCGACCCGACAGTTTCCTCGGCTGTGGAGAATGCCAGGAACATCTATCGCCGGCGCCGCCAGGAGGCGCAACTACGGTTTAGGGGCGGTGACACCCCTGCTGATCTAACCGTAGGCGTTGTCGAGCCGGGCCGGGCCTTCGTGCAGCTCGCCGAGTTCGATGACAGTCTCGCCTGCGTAATCGTTGTCGACGAGGGGGAGGGTTCGCGGGTAAGGCTGGTGAACCTCGGGCATGTGCGTGTGGACCGACTCCGAAGTATCTGCGACTACTGGCTCGCACAGACATCCGAGCGCTCCTGGGAGAAAAGGGCCGCGGTTCTTGACACCGTCCTCGATTGGGTAGGCCATGAACTGGTCTCCCCGATCGTCGAAACGCTCCGCGGCAGCCAAATTCACCATTTGGTGCTCTCACCGAGCCGCTCCCTGGAACCGATACCGATACACGCTTGCCACGTTGGCACGGACCTCCTGGATGATCTTTATCAGATCAGTTACGCTCCCAGCGCCGCCGTTGTCCGTGATCTCGCTGCGAGACGGGCCGACCCCCTTGATCTCGATCTTGTGGTGGCAGCGAGTGGGGCGCATGCCCCGCCCGGTCTCGGCCTGGATGTCCTCGAAGGCCCGGACCAGGAAGCCAGCGCTCTCACCGTCCTCGCACCGGGCGCCCGGGTCCTTGGCGGTGCCGCCGCCGGACCGGATGCCGTTCTGGCGGCGATCGCTGGCTCACACGTGGCGCATGCTTCCGCTCACGGATGGTCCCGGCCTGACGCTCTTGCCAGCGGGCTCTGGCTCGCAGGTGACACCCCAGGGCATGCGCTGCTCTCGGCGGCCCGCGTCCATGCCGGTCCACCGTTGACGAAGACGTCGTTGATCGTTCTGTCCGCCTGCGAGACGGGCCGACACCCGGTTGGGGGCCGGGCGATACAGACATGGCGCGGTCTCGACAGCGCGTTCCTGGCCCGCGGAGCACGGGCTGTCGTCAGTAGTCTCTGGGAGATTGACGATGTGATCGCCCTCGTGTATAGTATTGCGTTCCACACCCGCCTGGCGTCGGGAAGAAACATCGTCGACGCCCATATCGCGGCCGTCACTGCGCTGCGGAACGGCAGCCATGATTCCCGAGCTGCCAGAATCCTTGATCAGGTTTGTCCGTCGTGGCGAATCGAACTGGCGGCGCTTGAAAGCAACCGAGCATATGGTTGGTCGGCCTATCGCCTATCCGGAGCCTGCTGGTAGACGTCGCAATGACGTGCTCTGTTGTGCTGGTCCGGAGCATCGGCGTCACGGCCAAATGGAGGCAGACGCTCATTTCGATGAGCTCTGAAGAATTTTTGACAGCGAACGGGCGATATCGGCGAGGAGCCGTTCGGCGCGTTCGCCGGGCATCTCGGCGAGAGTGGTCCCGCCTGGATTGGCGTGCTGGAAGCGGGCGAGGGATGGCTCCTGTTCGAACAGGCTCGGCGCCACGAGAATCGGTATGATGCGGCACCCGACCTGCTCTGCTGCTTCGAGTAGCGGTGGTATTTCGTGATCGCGAATGAAGTCGGAGTCAAGGAAGTCCGCGCTGACGAGAAGGATCGCCGCACGTGCGCGGGAAAGCGCTATCGCAATTTCCTTGCGCCAGTCGTCGCCCAGCTCTATCCGGCGGTCTGACCACAGGTCGACGACTCCGTTGCGTTCCAACGGGCTGAGGTGAACCTGGAGCCGGCCGAGCCAGGTGGCGTCTTTGTGGCTATAGCAGACGAATACCTGGTCCCGCGGGACCGGCAGCACCTTGCCGGCAGCGGTGAGAAGCTCGTCGCGGCTGAGCTGCCGTAGGTAGAAAAGAAACTGTGGGTCGTCGGCGATCAGTCGCTGGCCTCGCGGGTCATAAAAAAGATGTTCGGCGATTCTCCCGCGCTTCAGCCCGAAGCCATCACGCATCCCATATGTGAACACACGGTCGATAGCGTGGTCCAGATCCGGGCGTTCCTCGCGGACACTCTGGAGTCGAAGGATGCCATCGGGGGCCTGCGCAAGGCGAAGCAGGAGCTCGATACACAGGGGCTCGGTGGCGGCGTCGAGCACGGTGAATTCGTCAACCATCGGCTGGTACTTCAGCCGGAGAGAGTCGGTCACCTTGGCGCGGGCCCGTCTGATGTCGGCCCGGACGGTCGTCAGGGTATCCACTGTCCGCTCGATACCGGCCATCACCGTCAGATGCCAGCACAGCATCTGCGCCGTGAGCAGGCTGCCCATTGCCGCCAGGCAGATCTCGGCCTGGTTGTCGAAGCGAATGTGAAGAGCGACCTCGCCCTTCTCTATCATCTGAAGGATGAGGCTCTCGGTGGCGCGGCCAAGCCGGAACACCCGAATGCGGGTCGCCACGTCGCTTCCCACCGTTACCAGACTCAGCGCCGTGCCAGGGATCCCGACCACCACGAGCTTGCCCACCGCACGTTCGTCGTCAGCGAGCAACTTCAGGTAGTCGGCGAGGTGGTCCCGAGTGTCGGCCGGCAACCGGTGGAAGTCGTCCACCGCGACGACTCCCTCATGGCCCTCAGGCAGCCGGCTGATCTCGGCGAGGTGGGTGGGATTGCGGGCACTGAGGATCCGCACCGGCCCGAGATGGTCGCTGTCCTGGGACACGGCGTGCCGCAGCATGGTTGTCTTACCGATTCCGGACGGCCCTTCCAGGACGATGCCGAGCCCAGGTTGACGTAGTGCCAGCCGGAACTCGATGAAATCGTCTGGTTCGACGAAGGTCAGTGTCGGTACGCCGGCGGGCTTGAACACCTCGCCCAACTCGCGCCCCTCCCGCTCGGCCGAGAGCCGTCCATGATCGACCATGTCCGGATCGGCCGCGGCGCCACGCAGGCCCGATACTGCGAGTCGGATGCCGTCGATGATATTCTTGAGAGCCTCGTCCCGGCTGGCCCACCGGGTGACGGGAACACCGTCGGAGGGCAGCAGGGTAAGGCGCCCGAAGGACTGGTGTTCCCAGGACGTCGCGCGCACCAGGACCGGTAGCACCACGGCTTGGCGGTCCTCGTGGCGGCGGAGAAGCACGTTCATATCTCGAGACGAGCCGTACTCCGTCGCCAGCAGATCACGGCTGACCAGCAGCAACGCGACTTCTGCCTCCCGCACGCCGGTGGCTATCCGCAGCCCGCTGTCTTCCTCGAGGGGTTGCTGGACCGGGTGCATGTCGACCCCCGATAACACCCCCTCCACCAGGAGCGTCCGCAGCGAGTCCGCTAACTCGACCGCGAAGGTGGCGTCGCCGGATGCATGCACGAGGAGGGCTCGTGGACCCGGCGCGCGTTCACCGTCCTCGCGGCCGAAGCTGGCGAACTGGTCTCCGTTCTGAGGGAAACGCGGGCTGTGGTTCGATTCTCGTCCGACCGTGGAGCCGGGGAACACCGGCACGCCACGAGGTTTACGCCGTCCTCCCTGGACAGCGCGGAGAAGACGCTCCCGTGCGTCCGCCGCATCACTGGCCCCCGCGAGGTCGACCCAGACCAAACCGGCAAACGCCGCCGGCGTCTCCACGGGCTGCACCCGGACAGGGATCAGTTTCTTGTTTTGGATCCCTGTCGAGGCCTCGGACATCGCCGCAGCAGATCGGATATAGGCTGGAGAAACTACCGCGATGACCTTATCCGCGCTGGTGAGCATGGTCACCATCTGAGAGATAAAGTTTTCGCCGGCGATGAAATCCCATTGCTGCAGTCCGACCGTGTAACCCGCGTCCTCCAGTTGCCATGCGATCCACTCGGCCCATTGCCGGTCCGCTGTGGTGTAACTGAGGAAGAAGTCCATCCCGTTGTCCATGTCGCCCCCGTCCGGTCAGAAGTGAAGCATATCGTGGCGTCGTGCATAGTCCCACTAGCACAGAGTAGTGGATATTACCGAGCGTCATCGTTTCTGAGATCTTCAAAGCCGCATGGTCATGGTGTCGACGGCACTGTTGATGACTGTCGTCACGACTGTTGCCAGTCACGTCCGATCGGTGGATTTCGCAGCCTGTCCGTCCGGACGTCTTTTTGTGCCGAAGTTATTGGATCTTCAGTCCGGTGTGGTGGGGCTTGGGCATGCGGCGGGACGGGCTCGGGCTGAGGCGCTGTTGGCTGGTGGCTGGTGGCTGGTGGCTGGTGCCGCCACGTTCGGCGTCGCTCCATCCGGGTCGAAGATTCCAACGGCTGAGTAAAGATCATCAGTTGCCTGGTTGCCTGTCGGCAACACAGGGTGCACTACCCTTACATGTTTGTACGGACGGTGATCTGGCT
>NZ_CAUVXP010000166.1:0-6742 GCF_963555955.1 Protofrankia sp. Cas3 | reverse complement strand
GACCAAAGGGCGACGCGCGATGGCGAAGCCGTCTCGCCCGGAGGCCCCAGGGGATGCTGCGGGGGTTCGGGTGGATGATCAGCGCTGGAAGCAGTGCACGCCGTCCGAGTTCGCCTGGGAGCGGGCGGCCCTGGGGCATCTCAGGACGCTGCTGCCGAACAGGGATCCGTTCCGGGCCTGGGCGAACGCGGAGTTCCTCGGCACCGCCGGTTCGGTCAACGAGATCGATCTGCTGCTCGTCACCCCTGCCGGCATCGTCATCTTAGAGATCAAGTCGTGGTCCGGAGTACTCGTGGGCGATGCGGGCACGTGGCGGCAGACACATCGTGCCCCCGCCGACAACCCGGTCATCGGAGCGGCCCGTAAGGCACGGAAGCTGAGGTCGCTGCTGGCTTCCCAGCAGGCCATGCGCGGGCGTCGGGTGCCATGGATCGAGGGCGCGGTCTTCCTGAGCGACGCCCGCCTGGAGGTCCGGTTTCGAGGAGGGGCCTGGTTGGCAGGATTTTCTGACCCGCCGTCACCGGTTCGCGCAGGACCGGCCGCGCCGGGTCCGCATCTACCTGGCGAGCGGTGTCGACTCCCGTGACCAGCGGGACCAGTTGGTGCGGGCCGCGGAGCGGGAGTACCTAGCACTGCGTGGCATCGACCATCCCGGTATCGCGACGCCCGTCGACTTCGTCGAGCATGACCTCGGCCCGGCGGTCGTCTTCCGCCATGACCCGGACCTGACCCGACTCGATCACTTCCTGCGGGAGCATGAGCGGGAGCTGTCCTTACCCCGGTACCCCAGGTCGGGAACCAGTGGTTGGCGCTGTCCGAGGAGTGGATTGCCAGGCATGAGTCCCGCCTCGCCGAAGGCGGAGCAGCCTGACCGAACGGGACTATTTCGGATATCAGTGTCGTAACGTATATTCGATGATGTGTCATCCCACACATTGCTTGCCTGGCAGACGACACGCCGTGAACGAGTCGAGGAACTGTGTGCCGTACGCCAGCTTGCGAAGGCCGGGGGGACGGCCAGGGAGGAGCAGGTCGACTGGGCGCTTACGCTACGACTTGCCGCCGAGTTCCAAGGCTTCGCGCGTGATCTGCATAATCTCACGGCCAACATCTATGTAAGCCGTCTGGCTGGAGCCCGCACCGCATCCCTCGAACCGCTACGCTTGCTGTTTACATCCGGACGTGCTTTGGACAGAGGCAACGCCCATCCAGGCGCACTCGGCGCAGACTTTGCTCGCTTCGGTCTGACGCTCTGGCCTACGCTCGAAGCGACCAACCTTCGCGCATCCTCCTGGAACGCCGCGCTCGGCCAACTGAACGCAGCCCGCAACGCTGTGGCCCATGACAACCCCGGCGAGATCGCAGACCTCGTCCGGCGGGGATGCCCGCCCACACTGGCCAGCGTGGAACGATGGCGCTCGTCGCTCGACGAACTGGCCGAGACATTAGACGATGTCCTCGCGACGTTCATCGAGGCGACCCTCGGCCCGCCGCGACCCTGGTGACGAGGAGGAAGCATACGATGCAGACACTGCCGGTTGCTGGTGACCATGTCCGCATTCCCTTCGGCCTGACCACCGTGAAGGGTGTGGTCCGTAACGCATACAACGAAGGAAGCGGCCCCCAGGTCACCATTGAGCTGCATATTCCTGGCGCCGACCCCGTCACCGGCACCTTCCCGCTCGACATAGTTGAGCCTGCTGAAGCCGCATAAGAACCTACCCGGTGATGGTCGGTGTCAATGTGGTAAATGACGCGGTAGTCGCCTCGTCGCGCGCTGTGGAGTCCGGGGAGTTGGAGCTGGAGTGGCTTGCCGACGCGGTGCGGGTTGGCCGGTGGCGAGGCGCAGTGCTCGGCGACGACATCGCCCTGGGCACGAACCAACTCGGCGGTGGGCTGAGCGACGATCGTGCGAATCGTAGCGGCGACCATCTCCGCGGCCTGCTTGGGCACCCGGACAGCAACATTACGCCGAAATCGGACCCGGCAACGCTGCCAGGCTGCACCTCGCGATCTACGTGCCCCAGCCCCACTCCTTGATCCGCATTTCCTTCGGTGCGACGAGTGGAAGGAAGACGTACAGGAGACGCCAGTTTTCGGGCGGAAAATGTATGTCAACCATCCACTCGTGCTGGGCCGGTTATCAGCCCGGTTTGCATCAGTGACCGGTGGCTACCAACCGAGGACGGCGGCGATCCGCTCACGGTGGTGGGCGACGTCGACGATCAGGTCCTCCTGTCCGCCGACCATGGCCCGGCGGCCGACCTCGACCGGGATCGACCGGGCGTCGATCCCGCTCGCGGGCGCACAAGCATGCTGGAACGGGCCGTCCTGATCCTGCCGGCGTCGGCCGGTCAGACGCCGAGGGACTTCCCGATGATCTCCTTCATGATCTCGGTCGTGCCGCCGTAAATGGTCGTGATCCGGACGTCGCGGTATGCGCTGGCGACGGGGTACTCCAGGATGTAGCCGTAGCCACCGTGCAGTTGAACGCAGGCGTCGACCACCCTCTTGTGCAACTCGGTGACCCACCACTTGGCCTTCGCCGCCCGTTCCGCGGTCAGCTCGCCGCGCGCGGACTGGGCCAGACAGGCGTCGATGAACGTCTCGGCGATGTCGAGTTCGGTGTCCATCTCGGCAAGCAGGAAGCGGTTGTGCTGGAACGTGCCGATGGGCTGGCCGAAGGCGGTGCGTTGCTTGGCGTACTCGAGCGTCGCGTCGAAGACGGTGCGAGCACCCGTGACGCCGGCGACCGCGATCGACAGCCGCTCGTCGGGCAGGTTGTGCATGAGGTGGTAGAACCCGCGTCCCACCTCGCCCAGCACGTTCGCCGCCGGGACGCGCACCTCGTCGAAGAACAGCTCGGCGGTGTCCTGCGCCCGCTGGCCGATCTTGTCGAGTTTGCGGCCGCGGGTGAACCCGGGCATGCCACGCTCGACCACCAGGAGGCTGAAGCCCTTGTGGCCGGCGGCGGGGTCGGTACGGGCCACGACGATCACGAGGTCGGCGTTGATCCCGCTGGAGATGAACGTCTTGGTGCCCGAGACGATCCAGTCGTCGCCGTCGCGCACGGCGCTCGTGCGGATGCCGGCGAGGTCGCTGCCGGCGCCCGGCTCGCTCATCGCGATGGCGCCGATCAGTTCTCCGGACGCGAAGCCCGGCAGCCAGCGCTTCTTCTGCTCCGGGGTGGCCAGCCGGATGAAGTAGGGCGCGACGATGTCGTTGTGCAGGCTCAGCGCCGGGGGGCCGGACGTGGCCCGGGCGAGCTCCCCGGTGACGATCGCGTTGTACCGGAAGTCGTCCACGCCACCGCCGCCGAACTCTTCCGGGACGTTGAAGCCGATCACGCCCTGCTTGCCGGCGGCCAGATACAGCGACCGGTCGACGATGCCGGCTTCCTCCCACCGTTGCTGGTGAGGGACGATCTCGCGGGCCACGAACTGCCGGACCAGATCACGGAACTGCTCGTGTTCGGAATCGAAGCCTGCCGAACCCATACCGCCTCCTCGACCCACCCTGAATCGCGGAACCCCGCGATTCAGGGTACGCAAACCAGACTGATCCCGAGCATCTGTCGCGTCTCGGCGCGGGGCCTTCGGCGCGGGCGCCGTCCTCCCGCCGGGTCTGCTCGGCGCAGGGCCGAAATGACCGCGACCAGGTCGTCAGCCCGGCCCGGCAGCCTGGGTCTGGTGTCGTACGGGAGCTGAATGGTCCGCAGCCGGCGTGCGGTGCCGGTCCTC
The DNA here is from genome assembly GCF_963555955.1 of Protofrankia sp. Cas3. Lineage (NCBI taxonomy): Bacteria > Bacillati > Actinomycetota > Actinomycetes > Frankiales > Frankiaceae > Protofrankia > Protofrankia sp. Cas3. The sequence goes on along the minus strand of NZ_CAUVXP010000166.1, from coordinate 3,002 downwards.
GGACGGTTCCGTCGAGATCGGTCAGGTTCCCAGGGTGGCGAACCGGACGGGCTCGCGCAGGACGGTGGTGGCGGCGGGGAGGTCGACGAGGCGGGTGGCGAGGGTGGCTTCGGCCAGCCGCGGCGGGAGTGCGGTGTTGAACTTGAGGCCGGCCAGGGCCTCGTCGGTGACGTGGGGGAGACAGAGGCGGGACTCCAGGTCCGCGGTCGCTGCCTTCCACCTGGGCGGGGTCAGGTCGGTGCGCAAGCGCAGGTAGGAGGCGGTCGGGGTCTGGAGGGGGTCGGCGAGGTCGCCGAGGCTCGCGGTGAGGGTGCGGTTGGCGCGTTCGCCGGCCCAGGTCCACCAACGGACGTCGGTCAGGTCTTCCGTTCGGACGATCATCGTGCCGCCCGGGTGGACGACGTTGAGGTGGTTCTCGCGGACGACCGCGAGTCGTTCCGTCGCTCGGCGGGTGAGGGGGACCGGCGGGTCGGCGCCGAGCAGGACCTCCCGCATCGCTCTGGTCAGCTCGAAGGACATGGCGCCGTCGGCAGGGGTCAGCCAGCGGGCCCGGCCGCCGCCCTCGGCGTGCTCGACGAAACAGCGGCGGCGTTTCCAGTCGATGTGGGTGACCCGCCAGCTGCGACCGGCGAGCAGCAGCAGCCGCGGGCCCTCGACCGGGTCGGTGAGCAGGACCGGGTCCGTGCGGCCTATCTCGTCGCGGCCGTTGAGGACGGTGAACTCGGGCGCCGCGGTGAAGACCGCGGTCAGCTCGGAGAAGTGCCGGTGGCCGAAGCGGCGCTCCGCCTCCGGGCCGACGAACAGCATGCCGCCGTCGGAGTCCAGGTAGCCCATGCGGACGAGGTGGCGCACGATCGGCTCCGCCGAACGGTCGAAGGGCGCGAGGCCGTTCCACTCGTCCACCCAGGTTCGGTCGCCGACCCGGTTCTCCTGAAGGCAGTACGCGAGCAGCTGCTGGGCGACGATGTGCCGTGGCTCCGGCGGGGCGACGACCGGCTCCACCCAGCCGCGGCCCCACAGCAACAACAGCCCGGCGGCATGCACAAGCGCACTCTCGTTCAGGGCGAGGAACAGGCAGTTGCGGGTCGTACCCGCCCGGCGGCCTGTGCGGCCGAGACGCTGCAGGAACGATGCGACGGTTCCCGGAGCGTTGATCTGGATGACCCGGTCGAGGTCGCCGACGTCGATGCCCAGCTCCAGCGTGCTGGTGGCGACGATCACGCAGTCCCGGGCCTGGGTGAAGGCCTCCTCAGATCGGTGCCGCTCATCGACAGACAGCGACGCATGCGAGAGGAACGTCGCCACCCCGAGGGAACGCAGCGCCTGGCCAAGCTCCTCGACGATCTTCTTCGAGTCGCAGAACACGAGCCGCTTCTCGCCCCGGTGCAGGGCGGCCAGCACCTTTGCCGCGTTCGGCACTGAGGCGACGTAGTCCAGCTCGATCTCGCTCACCACACCCCCGGCCACGAGGGTCGTGGCCGTGGAAGACCGCCGGGAAAGCGCGGCCGGCAGGTCCGGCGCGACGACCTGCGCCGGGCGCCGGCCCGCGCCCGAACCCTGCAGCCAGCGCAGCAACTCGGCCGGGTTCCCGACAGTCGCCGACAGGCCGATGACCTGGAGCTCCCAGGAAACATGGGCTACCTGTTCGGCGGCGATGATCCGGCGCAGCCGCTCCAGGACGGCGAGGAGGTGCCAGCCACGGTCGTCGCCGGCGAACGCGTGGACCTCGTCGACGATCACGGCGCGGACGCCGGCGAAGAAGCCGCGATGGTCGGTGCGGACGCTGACGAGCATCGCTTCCAGTGACTCGGGCGTGGTGAGCAGGACGTCGGGCCGTTCGCGGCGGATCCGGTTGCGCCGGCCTTCGGTCACGTCGCCGTGCCAGACAGCGGCCTGGCGTCCGAGCCAGCCGGTGTAGGTTTCCAGCCGGGGCATCAGGTTGTTCAGCAGCGCCTTCAACGGACAAAGATACAGGACCGACGTCTCCTGCCAGTTCTCGGCCGCCATCCGCGACAGGATCGGGAACGTCGCCGCTTCGGTCTTCCCTCCGGCGGTCGGCGCGAGCAGCAGCGCGTCCGAACCGGCGAGCAGCGGCGCGACCGCCTCCTCCTGCAACGGCCGCAGCCCCGGCCACTGCAAAGTGTTCACGATGTGGTGCAACACCACCGGATGCAGCAGATCCGCCGCGTCGGCGGCGGGCGCCTCCGGCTCGACGGTCACGCCAGGTCCAGGTCGATGTCGTCGGCGCGGGCGGCGTTGCGTTCCAGGTCGGTCATTTCAGCTGCGCCGATGGTCAGCGGGTAGTCGCGCCGGGGGGCGAAGTCGTCGAACTGGTCGACCCGGTCGAGCACGTCCCCGACGAGCTTCTTCAGGAACAGCCGGGGCACGACGCCTACCTTCCCGCCGAGCCGCCCGGCGACCGCCCCGGCCAGCTCCCCGAGATAGGCGTCGTCGACGAGCTTCTCGATCCGCCCGGCCGCATTGCCCGACGAACCGGCCGCGTACAGGTCCCGGACCCGTCCGCCGAGCTCGACCAGCGACGCCTCGGTGAACCCGGCCAGCCGCAGCTGCACGGCCCTCGGGTTGTCGAACTTCGGGTTGGCGGTGAAGTCGGTCGCCAGCCGCTGCGCGAGCGGCGCGAGCCGCTGCACCCCCTGTGGGCCGTCATAGAAGGCCGGCGTTCCGGTGATGACGAGGAACAGGCCGGGGAAGCGGCCGCTGTGGACCTCGTCGATGAGCTGGCGCAGCGCGTTCAGCGCCTTGTCCCGCGCGTCGGACCGGACCCGCTGCAGGGTCTCGACCTCGTCGAGGACGAGGAGCAGGCCGCGGAAGCCGCTGTCGCGCAGCACCACCAGCAGCCCCTGCAGGAAGCCAAGTGCCCCGAAATGGTCCAGATCGCCGCGCACCCCGGCGGCCCGGCGGGCGCTGGCTGCGACGTGCGGCTGCCCGCCGAGCCAGGCGAGCACCGCCGCCGCCGTCGCCTCGTCGCCGGCGGCCAGCGC
>NZ_CAUVXP010000165.1:2981-13604 GCF_963555955.1 Protofrankia sp. Cas3 | reverse complement strand
AAGTCGACGTCGCGGTGGGCGTCGTAGGCGTCCGGCGGGATGGCCAGCTCGTCGGTGGAGTACTCGCCGAAGCGGGTGATCGGGTCGGTGAGGTACGGGGAGGGGTGCAGCCAAGGTACGGCGGAAACCGGCAATAGGCGGGTAGCGGGGCCAGTAGTGGGTGCGGGTTTCGGGCAACGCGGCTACGCGCACTCCGCTACCGCCCACAGGTCCCCATACATGCCCATGGGCTGCCCATACATGGCCCTTACCTCGCCGTACCTGAAGTGTGGGCAGGTACGGGCCTAGGGTCTGAGGCATGTATGTGACGGCGGTGGTGAATCAGAAGGGCGGGGTCGGGAAGTCCGCGACCGTGCTCAACGTGGGGGCTGCGCTGGCGGAGAGTGGCCGGCGGGTACTGCTGGTCGACCTAGATCCGCAGGGCCACCTGACCCGGGCGCTGGGGTTGCCAGCGGCGGGGACGGCGAACCTGCCACGGGCGCTGCTGGGGCAGTGGGACGGCGAGCTCGGGGAGCTGGTGCTGCCGTTCGGGGAGCGGCTGCAGGTGCTGCCCACCAGTGAGGACATGTTCGTCCTGGAGCCGCAGCTGTACTCCCGCACGGGGCGGGAGTGGCTGCTGAGCCGGTTGCTCGACGCGTTCGCGCCGGCGTTCGACGACTGTCTGATCGACTGTCCGCCCTCGTTGGGTGCGTTGACGGACGCCGCGCTGGCGGCGGCCCGCACCGACGGCGATCACATGGGCCGGGTCGTCATCCCGGTGCAGGCCGAGGACTCCTCCCTGGACGCGTTGCGGCTCTTGTTGCGGCAGCTGGCGACGCTGACACAGGTACTGGCGATCGAGGTTCCGGTGGCCGGCCTGGTCGTCAACCTCTACGACGCGCGGCGGGGACGGGTGGCCACCTCCATGCTCGAGGTTTTCCAGCGCCGGGATGACGTGCTCGCCGTCATCGGGGACCGCAAGGAGATCCGCGAGGGATGGCGCCTGAAGCAGCCGGTGATCGCCCATGCTCCGGAGTCCGAGCCGGCCGGCTGGTACCGGGACCTGGCCAAGCGGTTGGTTGACGGTGGTGCCCGGTGAGCGCCGCCAGGAGCGGGCGGCGGGGCGCGCTGCCCCCGCCCGATGATGCCAACACCGACCCGGACGCCGTTCTGAGATCGCGGTTCAGCCTCGCCCCACCACCGATCACGGAACCGCCGGCGGCCCATCCCGTACCGGCCTCCACCTCGCCCATACCCAACCCATACCCAGGTATGGGCAGGTATGGGCCGGGTGCAGATGCGGGATCCCGTTCCAGTGCCCCGAGCGGCGGGGCACGTCGAGGCAGCCGCCCCGACGCTGCCGGCATGCGCCGGGTCAGCTACTACATCACCACGGATGCGGCCGAGCAGCTCGACGAGGCCGTCACCCGTGTGACCCAGGCGTTGGGTGGTGACCTGCCCAAGCACGTCGCGCTCTCCGCACTGATCGCGGCCGCGGCGGCGGCCGCCGACCGGGTGGCCGAGGACCTGGCCAGCGCCCGGGCCCACGAGCTGGCCGACCAGCTCGCCCAGCTCCGCCGGGGTACACACGGCAGCTGACCCCATCCCATACCCGGCCCGTGGGTGGCCCATACCTCGATATGGGCCACCTACGGGCCGGGTATGGGATCTCTAAGTCAGGACCTGAGACCGGTGTCCACAGACACCACCGCCAGGCACCCCCAGCAGCTGTCGATGAGCGAATAGTCACGCTGTAGTGCGATATCTCGTACCTATGAGGCGCTGGTCAGCCACGGTAAACGTCGCGGCGGTGGCCACGCTCTACGACCAGGACCACGAGTACGCCATCTCGCACCGTGTAGATCACCCGGTAGTCGCCGATCCGACTCCGGCTGACGCCCGTGGCTCCTGATCACCGGGTTCGCTGGCCCTACGGGCGAGTTCGGCCAGGACGTCGGCATGGCAGGGGCGGTCCAGCGGGCACCAGCATGCCAGCGGCCGGCCGGCCAGGGTGGCCAGTTCCGCGAGCCGGGCCGGCCGGGTGTAGCGCCGGCCGGCCCGGTCGGTCTGCTCGTCCGCGCCGATACCGGCCATCCATGCGGCGTAGCGCCGCACAGCTTCGGCGTGGCCGTGGTCGCGCCAGTCGAACGGGTTCCCCCAGCGGGTCGGGCGGGCGACCACGACGGCGCCGGCCGGTTTGCGCCAGCCCGACGCGCGCGACAGTCGGATCCGACGGGGGAGCGCCGATGTGGTCATCCGAGCATGCTCCTTCTCCGGGGTTGGGTGTGCGAGGTGTCGGAGCTGGTGCGGCAACGGTCGTTGCCGTACCAGCGGGTGGTCGTGGGTCAGGCTGCGAGGGCGGCCAGGAGCCGTTCGGCGAGCAGCCGGGCGGCGGGTGGGGTGACGGCGTTGCCGAGCATCCGCATCCGGTCGCCGCGGCGGCCGGCGAGCTGGTAGCCGGTGGGGAAGGCCATGGCGCCGCGGACCTCGTCGGGGGTGAGCATCCGGAAGGTGCAGGCGTCGATGTCGGGGTCGGTGACCTGGTCGGGGGTGAGGAGGGCGTGGCGGTCGCGGGTGGTGCAGGTCGATGCCGGTTGGCTGACCGGGGTGGCGGTGCCGGTGCGGTAGTAGGGGACCAGCAGTGCCCCGGCCGGTGGGCCGCTGGTGATCAGGGCGTGGTGTTCGCCGCCGGCGGTCACGGTGCCCAGTGGGGTGGTGAGGCTGTGTGCCCGTCGGCGTTCCCCGCCGCCGCGTAGGCGGAGAAGGAACGGTTCACCGCAGGCCATCCCGTCGGCGCCGCGGCTAGTGTCGGCGGGCGGTGGACTGCCGGGGGTGGCGGCGTCGTGCTGCCACGGTTCGCCGGCCGGGGTAGGCGCGGGCTGGCCGTGGCGGGCCAGGCCGGCGCGGATGCGGTCCCGGGTGGCTGGGGCGAGGGGGCGGGTCCGGTCGGCGATCCGCTGTCCTGGCCGGGTCCAGTCGATGATGGCGGCCGCGGGCAGCGTGTAGGGCTGCACCGCGGTTGCGCAGCCGGGGTTCGGGCAGCGGTAGAGGTATTGGGCGCGGTAGCGGCCCCAGCGGACCTCGGGGCGTTTCCAGGTCTGGACGGCGCCGACCGGGGTCTGGCAGGTCGGGCACCAGCCGGGCGGGCGGATGTCGAGGTCGGGTGCGGGCAGCCCCCGGCGCGTGAAGACGATGTAGAGCCGGTCGCGGTACTGCGGGGCGCCGGGGTAGTCCGTGCCGTGCGCGAATGCCGAGTTGAGGTAGACGGCCTGGTGGGTGTAGCCGAGGTCGTGCATGACGGCGATCCAGCCGCGCCAGCCCACCCACCAGCGGACGTCGACCACGTTTTCGACGATCACAGTCTGGTAGGGGTGGCCGCGGTCGGTCATCGTCTCGGTGAACCGGGGGACGTCCCACATGGTGACCCGGGAGCGGGTGGCCCCTGGGTCGTCGGGGTTGTCGAACAGTTCGGTCTGGCCGGTGTGGCGGCGTCGGCCGTTGGCGACGCTGTGGTTGGTGCATTCCGGGGAGGCCCACAGCCAGTCGGTGGCCGGGTAGCGGCGCGGGTCGACCGCGGCGATGTCGGCGCAGTCGTGGTCGGTTGTCGGGTGGTTGGCCTGGTGGACGTCGACGGCCAGGCGCCAGTGGTTCGCGGCCATCACGACCTGGATTCCGGCGGCGGCCAGTCCGGTGGAGGATCCGCCGGCGCCACAGAACAGATCCAACACGGTCCGGCCACCAGTCACGGGTCCGCCCTCCGGTCGGCGTCAACCGTAATCAGCGCAGGGTCGTACTCGATTGACCGGCAGGCCGGGCATGTCCGGGTGCGGCCCACCCGGTCATGCCATGCCCGGTCCTGCCACGGCTCCCAACAGTGACCGAGCAGCGCGCATCCGACACGATCCACACAGGTCGGACAGGTCATGGCATCACCGAGGACCGCCCAGCCATCGCTGGCTAGCAGGGCGCGGGCCTGCTCAAGCGAGAGGAACAGGCAGGGCTCATCCGGGTCGGGCGCGAGCTCGCCGCAACGGTCGCACCGGACCTCCAGGTAGACGACCGTCCGCCAGCTCACCGCTCCTCCCCCGCTTCGTTCTCACGCCAGCCGCGCGCCAGGACCGTGTCGACCTTGTGTGCGATCACGGTGTCGATATCGATGTCGAACGCGGCGGCGGTCACATAGGCGGTGATGATGACGTCGGCGAGTTCCTCCTCCACCGCGGTGAACGCGCCACGGCGACGGGCGAGACCGAGGAAGCGGCGGGCCGCCTGCACGAACTCCCCGGTCTCTTCGGCGAGCGCGAGGACCTGGCGGACCCGCTCTTCCTGGCCCGGGACTCGGGTCGGAGCCAGGAAGTGACAGGTAGCCGTGCGTGATGGGGCGGGTCAGTGGCGGCGTGCGGCGGGGTCGGTGGCGGCCATGTGGGCGGCGATGGCGTCGGGGCCGGGGCGGGCGTAGCGCTCGAGGCTGCGCACGGAGGCGTGCCGGGAGCGAGCGAGCAGGGTGGGGGTGTTCGTGCCGGCTTCGGCTTCGTGGGTGAGCATCGCGTGGCGCAGCTGGTGCAGCGTCCAGCCGTCGGCCTGGCCGTCCGGGTCGGCGAGCAGGCGGGTGGCGGCGGCGAACAGTTCGGCGGCGCGGCGGTAGGACAGCCGGGCCCGGCCGCTGGTCGGACACAGGTCGCTGGCCGGGACGGGGCGGGTGGGCCGGCGGTCGGTGAGGAATACCGGCCCGCGGGTCCGCCCGGCGAGCAGCCGGGGCAGCAGCAGCGCCGCGCCGGTCTGCCAGAACACCCAGTCGGTGCCGCCGCCTTTGGAGGTCACGCGGGCACGTTTGCTGGCGGTGTCGAGATCGCCGATGTCGAGGGTGAGGATCTCCTCGGCGCGGGCGGCGGTCTCGTAGAGCAGCCGCCACAGCGTCTTGTCCCGCAGTGGCACGTCGAGGCGGAACAGCGCGGCGACCTGGTCGCGGGTCAGCGCCCTGGTGGTGTCGACGACGACCTTGGGCCTGGCCCAGCCGGCGGTGGGGTCGCCGGCGAGCCAGCCGGTCTCGCGCCACCAGGCCAGGGCCGAGCGCAGCGTGGACAGGTGGCGCACCCTCGTGGCCGGCGCGAGGTGGCCGAAGGCGGCGGTGAACGCCGCGGCGAGCTCGCCGGCGCCGGCCGGGGTGCCGAGAGCGGCGAGGTCCGCGCTGGCCGCGGTGCCGGCGAGCCGTCCGGCGAGCGCGGTCAGGGTCTGCCGGTACTTGACCGCGGTCTTGGGCGACCAGGCGCCGGGCAGCGTGTGGGCGACCAGGAACGTCTCGGCCGCGTGGCCGAACGTCGGCACGGCGGCCGCGGGGCGGAGCGGCTGGACCTGGCCCACGGGCCCTCCCTGGACTCGTCGCAGGAAATGCGTACAGGTCGAGGGTGCCAGCCGGGTCCGACAATCTCGGCGCCGCCGGCACTGTCATGATCGCTGCCGACAGGTTGCCGCAGGGAATCGGTCATTTACTGCGGCAGAACCCTGACGGGGCGCCAGAGCCCAGAAGTCCGATAAGCCGACCTCGAAACGGAATTACCGCTACCGCTATCCGCTGCTCGCTTGGCCCTCACCCCGAACCAGCGACTGACCGTCACGTTGACTACAGAGAGCTACTTGTCACTTGGTTCGCCGTTCGTTAACGGCACCCCGACTCGGCGCGACCGGCACCAGCAGGTCGTCGGTGACCATCAGCGCCTGGCGGAGCAAGTCGCCGCGTTCCGGCCCAGTGTCGATGACGATGTGGTCGTAGTCACCCGCAACGGCGGCCACCCGCCGGCCCAGGTCAGGCACGGCCCACGGGACGACAACCACGGTGGCCGGCCAGTCCTCGGCGTTCGCGGACCAGTCCACGGCGGAGGCGTTCGTGCCGTCCGCGTCCACGAGCAGGACCCGGCCGGTGCGGGCCAGCCCCAGCGCCAGGTAGACGGCGGTCGTGGTCTTGGCCACGCCCCCCTTCAGGTTCCCTACGACGATGCGCATACCACCATCCTCCGGTGCGGTGTCCCGGTGTCGCGACACCGGGATGTCTCTGTACTTCTGACACCGCGGTGTCGTGATGTCGAGACGGTCCTACCTAAGTGCTAACCAGGGGGGCGATCTTGGACGGATGGAACGGTCCGCTCCCCGGTGCGGCCTGTAGCGATGATCACTATAGGCAACCGAACGCCTATGCAAACTTTTTGCATCATCGCCGTCCCACACGAGGAGGGGTATGTCTCTGATTCCAAGTGCGCCAAGTGCGCCACAGCTAACACTTTCTACTGCGGTACATAGAAATCTCGTGGCGCACTTGCCATCTGTCAGTGCGCCACGAGGGAGCCAAGTGCGCCACTACGTCGGAGACGTGGCGCACTTCGGTAAACCGTGGCGCACTGCTTAGAGCGTGTGGCGCACTCCTCACTCACAGGTGCGCCACACGCTCAATGGGTCCTACCTGCACATTCACATAATATGATCTTGTTGTGGCGCACCCGGCGCACCTTTAACGCACACCCTCTACACCCAGTGAGGACGCGTGAAGATGCAAGACCTGCGCCCGTCGCGCTCCGTCAACGGTTCGTCGGACAGCAAGCCTCGTTTTCCCCGACGACTGCTCGACCGATGCGAGGATGCCGGCGTCGTGGAGCCGCTTTCGCAGGGTTGATTCGCCAGGGAGCGCTGGTAGGCCGGTGGACCGGCCGTGGCGGACGGCCATGGCGTAGGCGGCGTCCGGGTCGAGGTAGACGTGGTCCTGGTCGACCCAGCCGATTCGGCTGCCGCGGGGGCGATCGACCAGGTCCCCGCCGACCAGTTCGGAGACCCAGCCCCATGCTGGTGCCCGTGGTGGGCATCTTCCGTCCAGGTCGGTGAGGTGCGCGTGCCCGCCGACGATCGAGGCTTTGAGGCTGTCGAGGTAGATCCGGACGGGGTTCGCGTCCTGCTGGGCGTCGGCTTGTGTGTCGGCACCGGTGATCAAGGCATGCCATACCCGGAGGTAGAGCGCCTCGCGCTGATCTGTGGTGATCGCTCCGATCGTCGCGGCGTAGTCCAGCCATACCCGCCAGCCGAGAGTGAGGCTCGCGACCATGTCGGGGGTCTTGCGGTGCTGTCCGGCTGTGGTGGCCGCGGCCCGTAGCTGGGTGCGGTGGACGGCCAGCGCGTCGGCGAACCCAGGGTCGGCGTCCATCTGTGCGGCGAGCCAGCGGATGTAGCCGGCGAAGGCGAGGGCGTAGATGCCGTCGCGGGCGTGGTGCTGGCAGATGGTCAGTGCATCCCAGTTCAGCGCGTCGTGGCCGAGTTCGGCGATGTAGAGGCGGCCGCGGAGGGAGTGGCCGGGGGGTAGGTCCTCGCCGGTGGCGAGTACCTGGGCGCGTGGTGGCCGGGAGGCTCGCAGGGTCGCGGTGGCATCGAGCCGGTCGCGGCCGGCACTGTTCGCGGACCCGCGAATCAGGTGGTCGGCGGCCTTCTGCATCCGGGCGATGTCCTGCTGGCTGCCGGTCGGGATGTAGTCGTCTACGACGTACAGGGCGTTCGCCAGCAGGAACGCCTTTTCGGCGAGTGCGTTGGCGGTGCTGGCCCAGGCACCGGGGAAATGCCGGTCATCGAGGCCGGCTCCGTAGTGCTGTTGCGCCAACGCGGCGAGCTGGGATTTGCCGGATCCGGTGCGGCCGACGATCCACACCCCGCCGTCTGGGGTGAGCGGGAGGGCTGCGCGTAGGGCGGCGCCGAGGGTCGGCACGGTGACGGTGTCCGGGGCGATGTCGAGGATCGCGAGGCTGGCCCGCACAGCGTGCTGCAGGTCATCGGCGGGCAGTGTGGCCGGGTCGGGCAGGTGGAAGCCGCCGAGGGCGCCTGCGAGGTCTACGGTCGCGGTGTCATCCAGGCCGTCGGCGCCGAGCGCACCGGACGCGGTCAGGTACCGGGTGCGTTCACCGATCATTCGCCAGCCGGTGTGTACGTAGACCGTTTGAGTGTTGGTGTCGTCGGAGGCGAGCAGCTGCGCGGCGGCGCGGACATGGTCGCGGGCGGACGGGACGGGCAGCACGACGGCGCGGTGTCCGGCGGCGCTGGTCGACCAGTCCACGACGTCGGCGAGCCGGTCGCCGGGCACGTCCTCGTCACCCCACTGGCCGGAGGGCAGGGTGACCCGGATCCGGTAGGTCTTGGTGACCCCGGCCGGTCCGGACCCATCGTCCCTGCGGATGCTGGCGACGATCCGTGGCACGAACGTGGCGACCATCTGCCACTCGCCGTCGGGGCGCAGCACGTACAGGCATCCGTCGCGGCCGCCGCGGTAGAGCTTGGCGGCGTCGACCTGGGTCCGTGCGTCGATCCGCTCGGCGCGGCGCTGATCGCGGTGCTCTCTCCGCGCGTCGCGTTCCAGCCCTGTGAACTTGCCTTTGGTGATGAACCGGCCCTCGGCGAGGCCATCGCGGTAGACGTCTTTGGTCTCGTTGCTGGCCCCGGTATCGACCAGGGCGCGGATGACCGTGCGGAGGTGGCGGATACGGGCCAACTCGTCCATCGGTACCAGGTCGGCCAGGAGGCTGTCGAGCGGCGGAACGAGCGGCTGCGCGGCGTCGGCGCTCATGCGGCACCACCAGCCCGGGGGCGGCGCATGCCCGCGGTCATCCCGGATTTGATTGTCCGGTCAGCGTCGGCGCCGGTCAGCCCGGCGGCGAGTGCCGCCTCGCGGAGCACCTGGCGGACGTCGTCTTCCGCCAGCAGTCCACCGGCAGCCAGGCGGCCCATCTTGTACGCGGCACCGTTCAGCGCATGATTCCTGCCGCTGTCCGGTGGCATTGCCGCGATATCGGAGGCCTCGCCGAGCAGTGCGGCTGCCGCCCATCTCTCCAGCCTGCCTCTGTCGGCCGCTACCTGCCGCACCCGGGCAGCGGCGCGGTTTTCACCGCCAAAAACCGCCCCCCTGGTTGGCTGTTCTTCCGATTGTGAGATCAGGGTTAGGAGCCATGGAGGTAGATTGCACGGTGTTGGCGGTGCGGAATGGTCCAAGAGGTAGTTTTGTCCGCTAATCTCTGACCCGATACCGACGACGTATCCGCCGTGCGCGCGAATGTCGACACACCATGCGACCGTTCGCGCGGAGTTCCGGATCTTGATTTCGCTGTTGGGTGCCCGGTACAGCAGGTGACGACCACCGCTAGGAGTGTGGGTGGTCATGGTCGACGGCCACGGCTCCCCGGCGGCATTGGCGAGTGCCGCGAGTACGTCACGCCCGTTCTGCACGCCGGTGTCCCGCCAACGGCCGGGTGTCACTTCACCGGGCTTGGGTACATCCAGATCGACAGCGACCAGGCCGCTCGGTCCCGTGGCAACGCCGATGTTGTATGGGGCTTGGCTCCAGACGCGCCGGATGAGGTCAGGATCGGTCGTGGCGCGGTTCTCCCAATCGGCCCACAGGGGGGGACGCTTCGCCCCGACGTGGACGGGATGTACGGCTATCCCGCGCGCTGCGTAGCCGAGCGCTGCGCAGAGCAGGCGGCCACGGAGGTTGTGAGCGGTGGCGACCAGTTGTGCCATGTGATCCCTCTCGGGTCATGGCGAGTCCGGTAGCACGGGGGTGGCCACATCCCGTACCGTTGAACTCGCCGCGTAGACATCGGCTTTGCAAGATCCGGCCCGGGGAGTGGGAAGCTCCTCGGGCCATTTTTTGTGATCGATTCGTTGCTATGAGCGTCTACCAGATGCTCGACAGATACGGCGCTACCTGGTTATGTCGGTGTGTCGCGTTGGAAGCCATGGACGGGCGCCGTCCCATAGGTGCTCAAGGTGATGGGCGTACTGGTCGAACGGACCGCCGTCTTGCGTGCGACGTAGGTGGAACGTGAGGCTTCCGTGTCCGAGGCGATCGGCGATGTGCTCGCACACGAGAGCCTCGTGGTCGAATCGGAAGATTGACCGAGAGACGTGCGCCTCTGCGTTGGTAGCCGAGAGTCTCACCTCGATGCCCGGAATCGGACCAAGTTTGGCTAGTTCCTCTAGAGCGATGTTGATCCGGGTGCTAACCGTGAGCGAGGCCTTCTCGACGCCCTCTCGGCGGCGCGTGACCTCCCCTTCGGGGTCGCCAAGCAGGATCCGGATGCGCACGCCAGCGGCAGCCTTCGCGCGGAGCGTGTCAGAGAATCGAGGGCGCTCCGTCCAGAAGAAGTAGTTTGTGTAGCCACCGAGGAATATCTCCGTCGTGGTATCGGCAATGAGGCGATCCCACAACTCGTCTGAGACGTCGGCGCGGTGGGGAAAGATCTGGTAGATCTCATGGGCGGTGCGGCGTTGGTAGCGCCGAAGAAGTTCCTTGACGAGATCGCCATCGTCGATCTGCGCTGGGTCGACGAACCGTTGGATCTCCAACACGTCGGAGTCGGTCGGCACCCACAAGCCGAGCCGGCGTCGCGTTTCGATCAACGGCAACTCGAAGGCGGCCGCGATGCTCTCCGCGACCGTGTTGGGTACCTCATACTGTCCGCGTTCGTATGCCGAGACACGTACTTGGCTGACGTTGAGGCGTCGTGCGAGGTCGCTGCCGGTCCAGCCGCGGGTCTCCCGTTCGCTGCGTAGCCAGACTCCGGCGTCCTGTAGCCGCTGCTTCCGGTCGTCTGGATCATCTTCCGTCGCCATGTCCTACAG
>NZ_CAUVXP010000165.1:0-2557 GCF_963555955.1 Protofrankia sp. Cas3 | reverse complement strand
GTTAGTGGTTTCGCGCATGAGGTTATGCATTGACCATTAGAAGCTAAGCGTCTAACGTCACGCGTGACAGTCGGCATGCACAACGAAGCGGCCCTCGGCTGGCGGTGCAACGCCAGCCGAGGGCCTTGATCCAACCCCCGAAGTACCGGAGGTCGAACCCGTGGTTGATCCTGCCCGCTCACCTGATGAGTACGTCGACTGGCGGCACCGTTCCGCCTGCCGTGATGAAGATCCCGAGCTGTTTTTCCCGGTTGGTACGACCGGTCCCGTGGTGGAACGCCAGGTCGCGGCCGCGAAGGCGGTGTGCCGCCGGTGCCCGGTGAGCGCTGCCTGTCTGTCCTGGGCGCTGGCCACTGGTCAGGACGCCGGCGTGTGGGGTGGCCTGGACGAGAACGAACGTCGTGACCTGGCCCGCCGTCAGGCCCGTGGCCGGGCGGTGACGTCATGACCGTCCGGCCTTCGGAGATCCCCGGGTCTGATGAGCTGGCCCGTGCCCTGAGCGCGGTGCGCGACGGTGCGGCTGCGCTGTGGCTCGCGGCGCGGAACTACGCCGACGCGGTGGCGGCCGAGACCGATGCGTTGGTCGCGTACGCGGCTACGGTCGCCGCCGCCGGCGGCGAGGCCGAGGTGCGTGCCGCCCGGGACGTGCTCGCGTACACGTTGGGTCGCCGCGACGACGCCGGCCGGCGTCTGGGGCTGGACGGCGGGTCGCCGGCCCTGGTCCGGGCCGAGAAAGCGGTGCTGGACGTAGTCCGGACCATGTCCGGCGACGGTGCGGCAACGGTCGTTGTCGACCAGTGGCCGGTGCCGCGGGCGGTGGCGGAGGACGGGGTCGGTGAACTCCAGCGCCGCACCACCCGCGGCGAGCAGCTGGAACGGTGGCTGGCCACGGCCACCCAGTTCGTTCTCCGTGCCGGCGGCGAGCAGGTGACCGTCGAAACGCGGGGCGCCGACCGGTGGGCCGTGCTGGACGGCAGGCCGGGGCAGTACCCGGCCCAGGTGCTCACCCGGACCGGGCAGTGGGAATGGGAGCCGGCCGGCTCCGACCGGGATGAGGAGTTCCTGTCCCGCGCTCGGTTCACCTTCCCCGAGGCGTTCGAGCGGGCCGCCGCCGTGCTCGCCGCGGACACCTGCGCGGTGAACCCGTGAACCGCCGGACACTGTCGGCGCCGCTGCTGTTGGCGTTGGTCCTGGTGGCCGCGGTGTGGGCGGCCGGCTGCGTCTGGTCGTTCGAGGAGCAGCGGACGTTCGCGCATCGGCTGGGTTTCCACGTGGACTGGTTGTTGCCGACGGTCGCGGACGGTCTGCCGGTGGCGATGGCCGCGGTCGCGTTCGCCGCGGCGGTCAACGGGCGGGCCGCGACCGCGGCTCGGCTCGGGACCCTGCTCGCGGTCGGCGGTTCGGTTGCGTCCAACGCGTTGAACGCGGCGACCCGCACGCACGGGGATCGGACAACGATCGTTGTCGCTGCCGCGATCCCGGTGCTCGCCGGGATCGCGTTCGAGGTGCTGTTGGGGGAGTTGCGTAAGCAGGTGCTCCACCGCCGCGGGCTGGCGACGCCGGCGCCGATCCCGACGCTGCGTCCGGTCCGCCTGGTCCTGTCGCCCCGGACCGCGTGGACGGAATGGCGCACCGCGGTCCTCCTCGCGACCGCTCCGGGCAGCCGTCCCTCCACCCCGGACACGCATGTTCCGGCCGAGGCGACCCCCGGGTGGGATGCCCTTCCGGTTCATCCCACGCTTCCGTCCGGGACGTCTGTCCCGGCTCTTCCGGGAAGCCATCCCGACGCCGTCCGGGAGGTCACCGGGAAGCGTTCCCGCCTAGCCCTTCCGCCGCCGGTCGCCGCTGCCGGTCAGGACTCGGTCGACGTCGCGGAACGCCTGGAGCGGGAGGCCCTCGCTGCCGGCCGGCGGGGCACCACCACCGACGCCGTCCGCCGCGCCCTGCACGTCCGGTACGACGCCGCCAGGGACGCCCTCCACGCGGCACGCGCCCGGATCGCCGCGCAGGACTCCCACGAGCAGCAGGCGCCGACCGACCCTGCCACGCCCCCAGCAGACGACGTCCCGGCGTCGGTGACATCCACCGACAACGAGCACCAGGACCACGCGGACGAGCACGTCCCCCCAGCCGGTGCGGGCGACGTCGCGCGGCGGTTCGTGGTTGTGCCGCCGGCCGCTGTCGACCACGACGCCGATGTCGACGAGGACCAGGAGCAGGGCGACGCCGTGCGGGTGGCGGTGCCGGTATGACCCTCACCCTCGTCCTGCTGGTCGTCGGTGTGGCCGCCGGGATCGTCCACGGGCTGCTCCCGACCCCGGAGGACCGTTCAGCCGAGGACCGGCGGTTGGTACTCCTACCCGCCGACCACGGCGCCGGGGCGGCGTTGTGGCTGTGGCTGGTCCGCGGCGTCGGTTGTCGCGGCCGGCGCCGTGGCCTGGTCCTGGCCCCGGTCGTGCTGCTGCTCTACGTCGGCGCCGGCCTGGTGCGCCTCGCCGCGATCGCCGTCCGGCTGCTCGATCTCGCGGCCGAACGCGCCGCCCGCCAGGTCGATGCC
>NZ_CAUVXP010000164.1:0-13326 GCF_963555955.1 Protofrankia sp. Cas3 | reverse complement strand
CCGGCCGCGGACAAGCCCGCGCATACGCCACCTGCCGTAACGACGGCCATACGGACAGCACGGTGTGCGGGAACTGTGAACAGCTCGGCCGGCAACGTGTCGAACGCCGGGCCGGCCAATCCGGGATACTGGAGCGCAACCTTGAGCACCTCCCGTTCGACTGCCACCGCTGCGTCGTCCGCAGTGCCCTCGCGCGGCCGCAACCGCGCCGGGCGGGCGGGCGCGGAGCCACCACCGGACGCGTCACCGCCGCCACCGCGTACGGAGTGCTCTGCGACCCGCCGCACCACAAACTCTTCATCCAGAAAACCGAGCCAGTTGTCAAGGTTAACCGCATAACGGTGTCGCAGGCCCCGGTCTTTCAGCCTGTTAATCAGCGGCGCGACCGCGTCCAGCGCCGCCAGCCGTCCCTCGGTCGTGTCGAGGTTGAACTCGGCCAGTTTCCCGCGGATCGCGAACTCCACCAGCGGGACGCGCGCGGCGACGAGATCGCGAACCGCCTCGTCGCCGCGGGCCAGCCGCAGGTCGCACGGGTCCAGCCCGGACGGTTCGACTGCCACGAAGGTCTGGGTGACGAACCGCTCCTCGAACTCGAAGGCACGAATGGCGGCCTTGCGGCCGGCCTCGTCGCCATCGAAGGTGAACACGACCTCACCGCGGTGCTCGCTCTGATCCATCAGCAGGCGCCGCAATACCGTCACGTGCTCGCTACCGAACGCGGTACCGCAGGAGGCGACCGCGGTCGGGACGCCGGCGAGATGACAGGCCATCACGTCGGTGTAACCCTCGACGACCACGACCTGATACCGCCGGGCGATCTCCCGCCGGGCGAGGTCGGCACCGTAGAGCAGGCTGGCCTTCTTGAACAACGGGGTCTCGGGGGTGTTGAGGTACTTGGGTCCGGGATCGTCGGCGGCGAGCCGACGGGCGCCGAAGCCGACGACATCCCCGGCGAGGTCACGAATCGGCCATACCAGCCTCCGATGGAACCGATCGATGAGGCTCCCGCGACTGCTTTGTTTGGCCAGGCCGCCGAGGACGAGCTCCGCAGCGGTGAAGTGCCGGCCCATCAGGTGACGGGTCAGGGTGTCCCAACCTGCCGGCGCATAGCCGACGCTGAACCGCGACACCGCGTGCTGGTCGAAGCCCCGGGCCGTGAGAAAATCCCAGCCTTCGCGGGCGTCGGCTGCGTTCAGCCGTTCGGCGTAGAACTCGGCCGCCACGCGGTGAGCGTCAAGGAGCCGCTGGCGCTGGCTGGTGACCACGCGGCTGGTCACCCCGCCGCCTTCGTAGCTCAGGGTGATCCCAGCACGACGGGCGAGTCGTTCCACCGCCTCCGGGAACGACAGCGCGTCGATGGCCCGGACGAATGCGATCACGTCGCCACCGACACCGCAACCGAAGCAGTGGTAGGCGCCGACCTGCGGACGGACGTTGAACGACGGGGACTTCTCGTCATGAAACGGGCACAGACCGCGCAGCTGACCGCTGCTGACGGGACGCAGCTGTACATAGTCGCCGATGATGTCCGCGATCGGCGAACGGTCACGCACGGCGGCAACATCTGCGTCGCGGATGCGTCCGGCCATACGTCCCTCCCTGCATCCCGGGCGGGGTGTCGACGGGCCGGGGTCACACCGGGGTCCGCTGCCCCTGCACTGATGCCCTCGGCCTGTCACCGCCCCCGCGGGTCCGCCCTTTCCCCCGTGATGGTACTTGTCAACGGCGCCAAGGTGCCGATCTTCTGACCGACCGGCCACCGTCGATGACCCGGAGCGTTCGGCCTCCGGCGATGCGACAGAACCACGATCGCATCGCCTTTGGCCCTCTAGAGGGCGACCGGCCAGGGGCGCCCGGTCAGCTGCGCGTGCCGACGGCCGGCGCTCGCGTCGGTGAGGCGGGCGACCTGGTCGACGGCGACCCGCAGACGGGCCGCGTCATCGCAGGCGGCCAGCCAGGCCGGGCGCAGCAGGGGGTCGAGCGCCTGCGGTGCCCGCACGAGGAGCAGCGCGAGAAGCTCGGCGATGACCTCGCGCTGGCGGCGCTGCCGGACGTGCGCGTCGCGGCGGTCCATGACGAACCGGGCCGTCACCCCTTTGAGCAGGCAGCACTCGGCAACCGTCGCGGCGGGCACCACGAGGTCGGCGTGGTAGCGCCGCAGCGGACGATCGCCGTACGTCTGCCGGGTGGCCGCGACCGCGGCGACGCACAGCCGCGCGATCAGCTCGCTGGTCATGGCCCGCACGGCGCGCAGCGCGCTCGGCGTCGGCACCGGCCCCGCGACCCACCACGGCTGCCGCCGCAACCGGTCCAACGCCTCGTCAAGTGCGCTCTGCGACGCCGCCGGATAGCGGTCCGCGGTCGAGGCCACGAGATCGGCCCGCGCTCCGGAGTCCGCCAGCCGGCCCAGGTCGATCAGGCCGGCGACGACGCCGTCCTCCAGGTCGTGCGCGCTGTACGCCACATCGTCGGCCCAGTCCATCAGCTGCGCCTCCATACACCGTCGACCGGCCGGCGCGCCGTCGCGAACCCAGGTGAAAATTGCCATGTCGTCGGCGTAGACGCCGAACTTCGGCGTGTCGTCCCGCTTGGGCCAGGGGTACTTCAGCGACGCGTCCAGGGTGGCCCGGGTAAGGTTCAGACCGGCCTCCCGGCCGTGGACATCCACGATCTTGACCTCAAGACGGGTCAGCTCACGCAGGCTCTGGGCGTTTCCCTCGAACCCCCCGCAGTCGCGGGCAGCCGCGTCCAGGGCGCCCTCGCCGTTGTGACCGAACGGAGGGTGTCCGATGTCATGCGCCAGGCAGGCGGCGTCGACCAGGTCCGGATCGGCGCCCAGCGAACGGGCCAGGCCCCGGCCGACCTGAGCGGTCTCCAGGGAATGGGTGAGCCGGGTACGCGGGAAGTCGTCGTCGAACGGACCGACGACCTGCGTCTTGCCGGCCAACCGGCGTAGTGCGCTGGAGTGCAGGACACGCGCGCGGTCCCGCTCGAACCACGTTCGATCGTCGGGTGTACTCTTCTGTCGCTCCTCGCCCCAACGGACCACGTCGGACGCTTCGTACCACTCGCCGGCCACGGCGCCGAGCGTATAGGCGCGATTTCCATACGTCCGAGGTGCGAAGCGGCGATACTTTGTGGTCAGCCGTCCCAACTTCGGCCCGGAGGCCCGCCGTGGACAAGATCGTCAAATACGGTCTCATCGCGTTCGTCATCTTCTTCGTTGTCACCGCACCTGAAAGTGCGGCAAACATCATCAACCGGGCCATTGACGGTCTACACTCCGCTGGCAGCGGCTTCTCCAACTTCGTGACCGACACGGTCCTGTGAGGAGACGCGAGCTGTCGGTGCAATCCCGGCGACGGCGGTGGCCTTGGTGAGACTCCGGATCCCTGACCCCGCAGCCAGGGACGACAAGTACCTCGCCACCCGCGAACGACTGGTCATCATGGTCCGGATGCACTGGGCCGTTCTGCTGCCTGTCTTCCTTCAGACACTGGGCTCCATCGTGCTCGCGGTCCTACTCACGATCCTGCTCAGCGGGCTGAACCTCGGCAACTTCGTTGCCGCCCTCCCCTGGTGGTTCGCACTCTTCATGCTCTTTCGGATGCTGTGGCGTGTCGCCGACTGGCACTTCGACCACTTGATGATCACCGACAAGCGCCTCCTGAAGGTCTCGGGGATCTTTTTCCGCAAGGTGCAGACCATGCCCCTGGAGAAAGTGACAGATCTCACCTACAACCGGGACCCGATGGGTCGACTTCTCGGATACGGCGAGTTCATCGTCGAATCGGCCGGACAGGATCAGGCTCTATCAAAGATCCAATTTCTACCTCGACCGGACCGGCTCTATCTGACGATGTGCGACATGATGTTCGGGGGCGCGCCGGCGCCCAGCAGCTCCGACGACTGACAAGGCAGTACAAGGCAGTACAAGGCAGTACAAGAACAGCGAGACTCCCCTGCTACCGGGATGCCGGGCGCAGGGGAGTCTCGTCGTGTTCCAGTGCGTTGTGACGATCAGACCTGTGAAGATCAGCGCAGCAGGGTGCGGGCCGCCGCCACGATGTGGCTCGCCGAGATTCCCGCCGCGTCCAGCAGCTCGGTCGGCGTACCCGACCCCGGCAGGTCGCGGACGGCCAGGTGGCGCAGACGCACCGGCACATCGGCAGCGGCGAGTCTCCCCACCACCGCGCTACCGATGCCGCCCTCGGGGTAGTGGTCCTCGACCACTACCAGCCGGCCGTCGGTCGCCCGCGCAGCGGCCACCACCGTCGCCTCATCCACCGGCTTGACCGAGTAGAGGTCGATCACCCGTGCTGCAATGCCTTCGGCCGCGAGTGTCTCCGCAGCCGCCAGGCACTGGTGCAGGGTGACGCCGGCGCCGATGAGGGTGACCACATCGGCGTCCGACCGGCGCGGCACCTTCGAGCCCCCGACGGTGAAGGACTCGTCCGGACCGTAGATCACCGGGTAGGCACCACGAGTCGTACGCAGGTAGCTGACCCCGTCAAGATCGGCCATGATCTCAACAAGCTTGGCCGTGCTGGTCGCGTCACTGGGATACAGGACGGTCGAACCGTGCACCGCCCGCATCATCGCAAGATCTTCCAGTGCCATCTGGGACGGACCGTCCGCGCCGATCTCGACACCCGCATGCGAACCCGCCAGCCGGATGTTCGCCTGTGAGATCGCGGCCATCCGGATGAAGTCGTATGCGCGCGAGAAGAAGGCTGCGAACGTGGAAGCGAACGGAATGTAACCGCGTACCGACAGTCCCACCGCTGTCGCGACGAGCTGCTGCTCGGCGATGAACATCTCGAAGAATCGGTCCGGGTGGACCTTGGCGAAGTCCTCGGAGTGGGTGGAGTTGCTGACCTCGGCGTCCAGGGCAACCACAGCTGCCCGCGCTCCGACGGCGACGAGCGCTTCGCCGTATGCCTTTCGAGGTGCGACCTTCGCACCGAGGGGGTAGGTCGGCAGTTCGACCGTAACCGGGGCGGGCGCCGGCGGCCGCTCGATGGACGCCGGTGGCACCGCTCCCCGGACGCGCAGGTTGCGTTCGCCACCGAGTTCGGCGATCGCGCGCTCGGCCATGTCGGGCGGCAGCGCCTTGCCGTGCCATCCGTCGGCGTCGACGATCTCGGAGAAGCCCTCCCCCTTACGGGTGCGGGCGAGGACGACCACCGGGCGGTCAGCTTCGGCAGCCTCGGTCAGGACCTTGTCAATCGCGGCGATGTCATGCCCGTCGACCATGAGTGCCCGGCAGCCGAACGCCTCGACCCGGCGGGCGTAGGCGTCGAGGTCC
The DNA here is from genome assembly GCF_963555955.1 of Protofrankia sp. Cas3. NCBI lineage: Bacteria > Bacillati > Actinomycetota > Actinomycetes > Frankiales > Frankiaceae > Protofrankia > Protofrankia sp. Cas3. The sequence continues at coordinate 8,018 of NZ_CAUVXP010000164.1, read as the reverse complement.
CAGCCGAGCTCGGTTGCGCCACGCTGACCGAGGCGGTTGACATCCACGACCGCCGTCAGATTCGACAGCTGGTAGTGAGCCGCCTTGTCCAGCGCCTCCCAGATCGAACCCTCGGCCATCTCACTGTCGCCGCACAGCACCCACACCCGGTAGGGAAGTCGGTCAAGGAGTCGCCCGGCGAGTGCCACGCCGACCGCGTCCGGCAGCCCCTGCCCGAGCGATCCGGTCGCCACGTCGACCCAGGGAAGAATCGGCGTCGGATGACCCTGCAGGCGCTGGCCGAAACGGCGGTATCCGGTCATCAGTTCATGATCGGAAACCACGCCGACAGCCTTGAACATCGCATACAGCAACGGGGACGCATGCCCCTTGGAGAAGATCAGGTGATCGTTGGCCGGGTCGTCCGGTTTGTCCCAGTCATACTGCAGATGCCGTCCGAGCAGAACCGCCATCACGTCCGCGGCTGACATCGACGACGTCGGGTGGCCCGAACCCGCGGACGTCGACGATCGGACCGAATCGACCCGCAGTTGCTGAGCCAGTTCCCGGATCTGATCAAGATCGGTTGGATCAATCATGATCTCGGATTCGGGAGTTACCACGCCAGCCTCCTAATACGCCTGCGTATCCGTACATGGATATCCGCCGTACGTGCGCTCCCGCTGCCCCGACCGGTCCGCTGTTCCTGGACGGTCCAGGCCATACCCCGGGTCCCACAGTCCCGAACGGTACCAGCGGCAGAAGTTCACGACGGTGACGAACGGGCCATGGCTGGGGGGCCGTTCGCGGGACCGCAAGCACCTTCGTCCCGGCCGGAGCGCCCGCTAACCGCCCTGGCCTGCACGGTCCAGGATGGCCGCCCGGCCGGCTTCCAGCCGGGCGATCGGCACCCGGAACGGGGAACACGAAACGTAGTCGAGTCCGACCTGATGGAAGAAGTGCACCGAATCCGGGTCGCCACCGTGCTCGCCGCAGACACCCAGTTTGATCTCAGGCCGGATCGCACGCCCCTCCTCGACCGCGATACGCACGAGTCGGCCGATTCCATCGCGGTCAAGCGACTCGAACGGGGAGACGCCGAAGATCCCCAGCTCGAGATAGCGGGAGAAGAAGGAGGACTCCACGTCGTCCCGGGAGAAACCCCAGCCCATCTGGGTGAGGTCGTTCGTGCCGAACGAGAAGAACTGCGCGGCCTCGGCGATCTGGCCCGCGGTCAGGGCGGCCCTCGGTACCTCGATCATCGTCCCGATCAGCGCGGGAACATCGACCCCGGTCTCGGTCGCGACCTCGCGCAGCACCTGTTCAGCCTGGTCGCGGACGACCTCCAGCTCCTGGACCGCGGCCACCAACGGCACCATGATCTCCGGATGTGGATCTCCGCCGGCCCGGCGGCACTGCACGGCCGCCTCGGCGATCGCCCGCACCTGCAGGGCGAACAGACCCGGGATGAGCAGCCCCAGCCGTACCCCGCGCAGCCCCAGCATCGGATTCTGCTCGTGCAGCCGGCGGACCGCCTCCAACAGCGCGCCATCGCCGTCCGACACCGGCTGGCCAGTGGCGGTGGCGACGCCCAGGCGCACCGAGAGTTCGGTGAGATCCGGGAGGAACTCGTGCAGCGGAGGGTCGATCAGGCGGACCGTCACCGGCAGACCGTCCATCGCCGTGAAGATCGCAACAAAGTCGTCGCGCTGAAGCGGTAGGAGTTCAACCAGTGCGGCAGCGCGGGCCTCGGCGTCAGCGGCGAGGATGAGCCGCTCGACCAGCTGCCTGCGTTCACCCAGAAACATGTGTTCGGTACGGCACAGTCCGATGCCCGCGGCGCCGAACCGGCGGGCGCGGGCGGCGTCGTCGGCGGTGTCGGCATTGGCGCGCACGCCGAGCCGGCGGGCCTGATCCGCGTGGGTGATGATCCGGTGCACCGCGTCGACCAGGGGGTCGGTCCCGTCCGCGACCAGCGTCCCCTCGAAGTACTGGACAACCGGCGACGGCACCACCGGCACCTCGCCGAGGTAGACCGCGCCCGACGACCCGTCAATCGAGATCACGTCCCCTTCGCCGATGACGATGCCGCCCGGCGCGACCGCGCGGCGGGCCCGGGTGTCGACATCGATCTCCTCGGCCCCGCACACGCAGGTCCTGCCCATGCCGCGGGCCACCACGGCGGCATGGGAGGTCTTCCCGCCACGCGATGTCAACACGCCGCGCGCGGCAATCATGCCGTCGAGGTCGTCGGGGGTGGTCTCCCGGCGCACCAGGATCACCGGTGTACCGGCGGCGGCGAGCTCCACGGCCCGGTGCGAGTCGAAGACCACCTGACCGACGGCCGCTCCGGGTGAGGCGTTCATACCCTGGGCAATCTTCTCGGCCTGCCCCGTCAGCCCGAACCGGGGGAACATCAGCTGGGCGAGCTGGGCGCCGGTGACCCGCGTCACCGCCTCATCCATACTGATCAGGCCCTGATCCACGAGCTGGACCGCGATCCGGAAGGCAGCGCCCGCGGTACGTTTGCCCACTCTTGTCTGCAACATCCACAACTTGTTGCGTTCGACGGTGAACTCGATGTCGCACAGGTCCCGGTAGTGGTGCTCCAGAATCGTCATTATCTCGGTCAAGCGGGCGTACGCGGGTGGGTCGATGGACGCCAACGCCGTCAGGGGCAGGGTGTTACGAATTCCCGCGACGACGTCCTCGCCCTGCGCATTCTGCAGATAATCGCCGTAGCCGCCCTGCGCACCGCTGGCGGGATCCCGGGTGAATGCCACGCCGGTGCCCGAGTCCATGCCGAGGTTGCCGAACACCATGGCCACGATGTTGACCGCGGTGCCGAGGTCCGCCGGAATGCGCTCCTGGCGGCGGTAGAGACGGGCCCGCTCACCGTTCCAGGAGTCGAAAACCGCGCGGATGGCCGAATCCAGCTGTTCCCGGGGGTCCTGCGGGAAATCCCGCCCGGTCCGGTCCCGGATTATCGCCTTGAAGGTCTCGGCCAGAATCCGCAGGTCGGCTTCGTCGAGATCGAGGTCGCTCGTGGTCGCCCGTGCCTTCTTCGCCGCGTCCAGCGCCTGGTCGAACAGTTCGCCGTCCACGCCGAGGACCGTCGTGGCGAACATCGCCAGCAGGCGGCGGTAGGAGTCCCAGGCGAAGCGCTGCGAACCGGACTGCTTGGCCAGACCGGAAACCGAGGCGTCGGACAAACCGACGTTGAGGACGGTGTCCATCATCCCCGGCATCGAGAACTTCGCGCCCGACCGCACCGAGACCAGCAGCGGGTCGTCCGGCTGCCCCAGGCGCTTGCCCATCACCTGCTCAAGGGCGCCCAGGTGCGCGCTGACCTCATCGCGCAGCGCCGCGGGTTCCCTGCCATGCGCAAGATACTCGCGACAGGCCTCGGTCGTGATCGTAAATCCGGGCGGGACGGGAAGCCCCATGGTCGTCATCTCGGCGAGATTGGCACCCTTGCCACCGAGAAGATCTTTCAAGTCCTTGTTTCCCTGGTGGAAGTCGTACACATAGCTGCTCATGGCCGCCCTCTCGTCTCCCGTCCCCGCGAACATCCCCCGCGAACCGCCGTCACGAACCGCCGTCACGCACCGCCGTCACGAACCGCCGCCGCCCCGGCCGTGGCACGCCGGTCGGGAGCCGGGTCGGGAGCCGGTCGGACATCATGGATGGAGCATGATGCAGACTGACATACCCGGACCGACACCAGCGAACGAAAGGAAGGCGCCGTGCACGGTCGCCGAGTTCTCGGGCTCGTGCTTGCCGGTCTGCTCACGGTCGGTGTCATCGCTGTAGTCGTCGTCCCGCGGATCGGCTCCACGCCGAACAGCGGCGGAGTCAGTGTCCGTGCGCTGATCTCATCGGAAAAGCAGGCCTTCTTCTCGGACCCGGACGTGATTGCCGCCCTCGCCCGGGCCGGCTACCGCATTGAGATCACGTCCGCCGGATCGCGCGAGATCGCCACCACCCGCGACCTGTCCGGCTTCGACCTGGCCTTCCCGGCCGACGGGCCGCAGGCGGACCGCATCAAACGCGATCGGAAGATAACCGCGTCCTACGTACCCTTCTTCACGCCCATGGCGATAGCCACCTTCACCCAGATCGCGACGCTGCTGACCGCGGCAGGTATCAGCGTCACCGATGGCGACCATTACCTGTTCGACATGCGCAAGTACCTCGACCTGGTGGCAAAGGACACCCGGTGGTCGCAACTGCCGGGGAACGACGCAACTGCCGGGAAGAACGTTTATCCAACCGACAAGTCCATCCTCATCAGCTCGACGGATGTGCGGACGTCGAACTCGGCCGCCCTCTACCTGGCGATCGCGTCCTATGTGAGCAACAACGGGAACATCGTCACCGACGCCGGGACGGCCGACCGGATGACCAACATACTCGCGCCCCTTTTTCTCAAACAGGGCTACCTGGAGGCGTCGTCGCAGGAACCGTTCGACGACTTTCTGACGATCGGCATCGGGAAAACGCCGATGGTCATGATTTATGAGGCCCAGTTCAGTGCCCACGCGCTCGCGCGAGACGGTTCCCTGACCGGCAACGGCGAGAAGGTGCTGATGTACCCGAATCCGACCATCTACGCCAAGCACACCGTCGTCCCGCTCACGCCCGCAGGCGACGCGGTCGGGCGCCTGCTGAGCACCGACCCGGAGCTACAGCGCCTCGCCGTGCGGCACGGGTTCCGGACCGCGGACGCCGGCTACGGCCGGCAGTATGCCGCCGAACGGGGGACCAATCCCCCACCGCAGCTGGTCAACGTCGTCGACCCACCGAGCGCGGAGATATCCGAGCGAATGATCACCGAGATCGAGATGAAGTACCAGAAGGGCCCGGGTTGATGAACCTGCCACCGCCGACCCCGTCACCGGCCGCAGGCGGCCCCGGCACGCAACTGGTCCTGGTGCCGCCCGAGCCCGTCGCGCCGGTCGCGCCCGAGCAGGCCGGACCGGCCGTTGCGATCAGTGCCGAGGTGGCGTCGCGCCTGAGCAGCCAGGCGGTGGCCTTTGCCGACGCGCTGGTCGGCATCGACCCGAGCTCGCCTGGCTTCACCTCCAAGGTCGCCGCCGTGCACCGGATGGGCGAGAAGGAGATCCGCGCGTCGGCGGCGGTATCCAACCGGCTGCTGGACAAACCGACGCGCGCGATGAACTCGGGCGCCTTCGACGCGACGTCGTCGGTGTCGACCTCACTGGTGGAGCTACGCAGGGTGATCGACGACCTTGATCCGTCCAAGGTGAACCTGCTGGGCCCGAAAAAACTGCTCGGAATGATCCCGTTCGGGAACCGCCTGCGGGACTACTTCGCGTCCTATCAGTCGTCACAGACACATCTGGACGCCATTCTGCACGCGATGCAGAACGGCCAGGAGGAGCTGCGGCGGGACAATGCCGCGATCGAGCAGGAAAAGCACAACCTGTGGACCACCATGAGCAGGCTGCGCGAGTACGCCCAGCTGGCCTCGGACCTCGACGCCGAGCTCGTCACCCGGATCGACCGGATCGAGGCCGCCGACCCGGATCGGGCCCGAACGCTTCGCGAGGACGTCCTGTTCTACGTGCGGCAGAAGCACCAGGACCTGCTCACCCAGCTCGCGGTGAGCGCGCAGGGTTACCTGGCCCTGGATATGATCCGGCGCAACAACCTCGAACTGATCAAAGGTGTGGACCGGGCGAGCACCACGACCGTCGCGGCGCTGCGGACCGCGGTACTCGTCGCGCAGGCCCTGGCCAACCAGAAACTGGTGCTCGACCAGATCGCCGCGTTGAACCAGACGACCGAGCGCCTCATCGTCGGCACGTCCGAGCTGCTGCGGCGCCAGACCGTCGAGATCCACGGGCAGGCGGCGTCCTCGACCGTGTCGGTGCAGGCCCTCCAGCAGGCGTTCGCCAACATCTATGCCACGATCGACACGATCGACGGGTACAAGACCGCCGCCCTGGAGACCATGCGGACAACGGTGACGGCCTTGTCGCAGGAGGTGGGAAAGGCAGCCGCATATCTGGACCGGGCCGCCTCGACCGCTCCCGTCGAGATCGCGCCGGCCTCGTCAGCAGCCGGCGAACTGGAAATCTCCGGCGGCGGGCCGTGACCGGACGCCGTGTCCACACGGTCGCAATCGGCCTGCTCGCCGTGTGCGCGGCTGCGTTCACCCTGACCGCCTGCGGTTCCGGGTCGGGTTCCGGGTCGGGGTCGGCGTCTGGGTCGGCCCCCGGCCCCGGCAAGCCGGGTGTGCTGCGGATCCTCGCCGGCTCGGAACTGGCCGACGTCGAACCGCTGCTGGGCGACCTGCGCGCGGCCACCGGCGTCACGGTGCAACTGACCTACACCGGGACACTCGACGCCACCGATAAGATCATCAAACATTCCGCGGGCACGGACGCCGCCTGGCTGTCCTCCGACCGTTACCTGCGCCTGCTGCCCGGTGGCGCGCAGGCGGGCAGCGTCCGCACTCCGACCATGACATCGCCGGTGGTCCTCGGTATCCGGACCTCGCTCGCCACGAGGTTCGGCTGGACGGGTACCACCAGCGTCACGTGGGCGGACGTCGCCGCGAAGGTTGCCGCCGGCGAGCTGACGTACGCCATGACGAACCCGGCGGCGTCCAACTCGGGGTTCAGTGCGCTGGTCGGTGTCGCGGCCGCGCTCGCCGGGACCTCGGACGCGCTACAGGCCTCCGACATCCGCCCCGACGCGCTGACGTCGTTCTTCTCGGGGCAGACGCTCACCTCGGGCAGTTCCGGCTGGCTCGCGGACGCCTTCGTCGACAGGCCCCAGGAAGCCGGCGGTATGATCAATTACGAGTCGGTGCTGCTGTCGCTGCAACGCTCCGGCCGACTGCGGGAACCAATCACGATCATCTACCCCAAAGACGGCATCATCACAGCCGACTACCCCATGCTCCTGCTCGACCCCGCCCGGCGGGACGAATACAGCCGGGTGGTGACCTGGTTGCGCAGCCCGGATGTCCAGCGACGGCTGCAGACCACCACCAACCGCCGGCCGGCCGTCCCCGGCGTCGCGCTCGACCCGCGGTTCACCACGACCGCCCTGGCCGAACTGCCCTTCCCCGCCACCCAGGCGGTTGCCGATGAGCTGATCACCTCCTACCTCGACCATTTCCGCCGTCCGTCGCACGCGATCTTCGTACTGGACGTGTCCGGTTCCATGGCCGGCCGGCGCCTGGCCGATCTGCAATCCGCGCTGGCCGGGCTCGCCGGTGCCGACACCTCCCTGTCCGGCCGGTTCACCCGGTTTCGTGACCGTGAAAAGATCACACTTGTGATTTTCAACGGCTCGGTCGTCGGGTCACGCGACTTCACGGTGACCGACACCGGGGCATCCTCGCCCGATCTGGCCGCGATCCGCTCCTACATCACGAGCCTGCAGGCCAACGGGGGAACGGCCATCTACTCCGCGCTCGCCGATGCCTACCGCCGCGCGTCCGATGCGGTCGCCGCCGAGCCCGGCTACCTGACGTCGATCGTCCTGATGACGGACGGTGAGAACAACGCGGGCCTGTCAGCTGGTCAGTTCCGCGCCGGTTACCAGGCCCTTCCCCCGGCTGCGCGAGCCGTCCGCACCTTCTGCATCATCTTCGGCGAGGCACGTCCGGACGACCTGCGCTCGATCGCCACCGACACCGGTGGCGCGACGTTCGACGCACGGACATCCCCGCTGACCGACGCGTTCAAGGACATCCGTGGCTACCAGTGACCCCGGGTCCGCCATACCCGGTGGCGGCACCGGTGAGAACCGGGCCTCCTGTCAGGGCTGTCAGGGCTGTCAGGGCTGTCAGGGCCGGCTCGGATGACGGCGATCCGGCTGCCGCGGCCTGACCCACCGCCGCCTCCTCCCGCCAGGGGAACCCGGGAAAAGGCGCTGACGTGGATCGGATCGCTGAAGAACATCGCCGGGTGCGCCGGCGCGCTCGGCGGGTTGGGGCTGACCGCCGCCGGCGTGGTCGGATCACCGCAGTGGCCGTTGGTCGTAGCCGCCATGTATGCGAT
>NZ_CAUVXP010000163.1:0-13475 GCF_963555955.1 Protofrankia sp. Cas3 | reverse complement strand
ACAGCTGCGATAGTGGGGCGCACCTGAGTACGGCACGGGTGCGGCTTCCCACGGACCACCCGCAATGGCTGGCAGCAATACCCGACTTCGACGACGATGGAGACTGCATGGGTGGCGAGAGAGAGCCGAGATATCTCCGCTCAAATGTGATCATCGAGCCGCTGGTCGACCGGTTCTACGCCTGGCTGCACACAGTGGCACCCGTCCAGGCGGCGATGAACCTGGCATTCGTGCAGCTACCGCTGCTTGAGTCGTACCTGCAGTCCCCGCTGGTGCACGTCGCTGCCAGCCGTAACCCCGAGCTGCGCGGCGGATACTTCGTCGGTGTCGAAGAGGCTCGCAGCGTGGAGGTCGCCGAGCTGGCCGACTCGATCAAGCGGGATCGCGCTACGATGCTGGAGTTCGCCGCGGCGGTGGTCGAGGCCGAAGAGCTCGTACGGCAGAATGCGACCGGATTCGGCCTCACCCCGCTGTACCCGAAGCTGCCGGCCGCGCTCAACGGCCTGGTCGAGTTGGCCTACGACACCAGCAATCAGCCCTCGGTGCGCTTTCTGGAACCGCTGGCCTACAAGTCCCCCGTTTACGACGAGCGGCGCCAGTCGTTCCAGCTTTCGTTCGACGACGGGGTGGAGCGCCCCTTCATCCTGAGCACTCCCCGCCTGCCGGCGCCCGACCTGCTCGACCTGCCGCTACCGTTCCGCCACACGGGCATGGAGGAGCTGGTCAAGGCTCGGATACAGCCGACAAGCTCGGCTCGTCTACGGGAGGTCCTCGAACTCGACGACGCCCAGGCGGTCCTCCTCGACAGTCTGCTGGACACCAGGCCGAGCCTGTCCCCTGACCGGCACATCGACTCCGGCGGCCGGATCCGCTACTACGGCCATGCTTGCCTCGTGCTGCAGACCACGCAGGTCGCCGTGGTCACCGACCCGTTCATCAGCACCGACAACCGCCACGGCGACCGGTACACCCTCGACGATCTGCCCGACCACATCGACCTGGTACTGATCACCCACGGGCACCAGGACCACATTGTCCTGGAGACCCTGCTGCAGCTGCGCAGCAGGGTGGACGCGGTGGTGGTGCCACGCTCGTCCCGCGGCAACCTGCCCGATCCCTCGATGAGCCTTTATCTCAGGCACCTCGGGCTGCCGGTGGTGGAGGTCGACGACTTCGACGAGGTGCCTTTCCCCGGCGGGAAGGTGACCGCGACGCCGTTCCTCGGCGAACACGCAGACCTCGACATCCGCGGCAAGTCGACCTACTGGGTCGAGCTGGCCGGCAGGTCGGTATATGTCGGCGCAGACTCTTCGGGCGTCGACCCGGTGCTCTACCGCCACGTGCGCGAGCACCTGGGCCCGGCGGATCTGGCGTTCCTCGGCATGGAGTGCGACGGGGCCCCGCTGACCTGGCTGTACCAGGGCCTGCTGACCCGGCCGGTGAGCAAGAAGATGAGCGATTCCCGCAAGCTGTCCGGGTCGAATGCCGCGCAGGCCGCCGACATCATGACCGAACTCGGCGCCGGCGAGGCCTACGTCTACGCCATGGGTGAGGAGAGCTGGCAGGGGCACGTCATGGCCACCACCTACACCGAGGACACCTACCAGATCAAGCAGATCGAGGAGTTCCTGAGCTGGTGCGCCGACCGCGGCATCCCCGCCGAGCATCTGCTCAACAAACGCGAGTGGCGCTGGTAGCGGACATGCCCTTCCTGCACACGAACGGCATCCGACTCTCCTACCAGCGGTCCGGCCAGGGCGACCGAGTTCTGATGATCATTGGCACTGGCGCCGGCGGTCACGCCTGGACCATGCACCAGACGCCTGCGCTGAACCGGGCCGGCTACGAGACGGTTGTCTTCGACAACCGGGGCATCCCGCCGTCGGACGCCCCCGTTGACAAGTACTCGCTCGCCGACATGGTCGCCGACACCACCGGGCTGATCGAAGAGCTGGGGCTGGCGCCGTGCCGGATCGTCGGTAGCTCCCTGGGTGCCACCATCGCCCAGGAACTGGCCATCGACCACCCGCACCTCGTCCGGTGCGCGGTCCTGATCGCCACCCGAGCCCGCGCCGACGCCGCCCGCCGCGCCCAGACGGCCGCGGAGCGAGCGTTGCTGGAAAGCGGCATCCGCCTGCCCGCCGAGTACGAGTCCGCCAAACGAGTCTTCGACATGCTCTCCCCTGCGACCCTGAACGACGACGCCGTGGTCGCCTCCTGGCTGGAGCTCTTCGCGCTGGCCAGCGCTCGGCGCGACATCACCCCCGGCCAGGCCTGGATCGACAACGACACCGACCGGAGCGAGCGGCTGCGTGCCGTCGCCACACCGTGCCGGGTCGTCGCCTTCACCGATGACCTCATCACGCCACCGCACCTGGGTGCCGAGGTGGCCGAGGCGATCCCGGACTGCGACTACGTCGAGATCCCCGACGCCGGCCACCTTGGACACCTCGAGAAGCCGGAAGAGCTCAACGCAACGATCATCGAATTCCTTGACGGGCACTGACACAGGAACGCTGTCGCAGCCCCGGCCACCGACGCCGGACAGACCAGGGAAGGTATCCGTGAGTATAATGGGCGGCCCGGCTTCGGGTCCGATGGGGCGTCTCCGGTTCGACGACGGGTCCATCTCCAGGCAGAAGGTCCGACCCGGTACGGTCCGGCGCATCGTCCCGTACGCGCTGCGCTACCGCTGGGCACTGGCCACACTGCTGGCGGTCACGGCCTTCGACGCGATCGCGACGGTGGCCAGCCCGCTGCTGCTCAAGATGGTCATCGACGACGGGATAGCCCGCGGGAAACTGTCCGTGGTCGTCGCACTGTCGCTCGCTATCGCCGCACTGGCGCTGGTCGACGCGCTGGCGGTCTTCGTCCAGTCCTGGTCGTCGGCGCGGGTCGGCCAGGGCGTGGTCTACGACCTGCGCACCGAGGTGTTCGACCACGTACAGCGCCAGCCTCTCGCGTTCTTCGTCCGGGCCCAGACCGGCTCCCTGGTCAGCCGGCTCAACACCGACGTGATCGGGGCCCAGCAGGCGGTCACGTCGCTGCTTTCCCAGACCTTGTCCGTGGTGCTGACCCTGGCTCTCGTGCTCGTCGCAATGCTCTACCTGTCCTGGGCGATCACCGTCGCCGCGCTGCTGATGATCCCCCTGTTCCTGCTGCCCGCCAAGGTGATCGCCCGGCGGCTGCAGCGCCTGGCCCGGACCACGATGCAGCTCGACGCCGAGATGGGCTCGATGATGAACGAGCGCTTCAACATCTCCGGTGCCCTGCTCGCCAAACTCTACGGACAGCCCGACAACGAGTCCGCGGCCTTCGCCGACCGGGCCCGCCGGGTCCGCGACATCGCAGTCACCGAGACCGTGTACGGACGAATGCTGTTCATGATTATCTCCCTGCTCACCGGCCTCACCACGGCGCTGGTGTACGGCGTCGGCGGCGCGCTGACCATCCACAGCGCGCTGCAGGTCGGTACCCTCATCGCGATGTTCGCGCTACTGATGCGGCTGTACGGCCCGATCAACCAGGTCACGAACATCCAGAAGAACTTCGTGACCGCGCTGGTCAGCTTCGACCGGGTCTTCGAGGTGCTCGACCTGGTGCCGCTCATCGTGGAGCGAGCCGGCGCCCGTGCGCTGCCGGCCGCCGGCGCGGACGGCGCGACGGCTCCGGACATCGAGTTCGACGACGTCTCCTTCCGCTATCCGAATGCCTCCGAGGTCTCGCTCGCCTCCTTGGAATCCATCGCCGTCCGCAAACCGGAACGCGCCAGCACGACCGACGTCCTGTCGGGGATGAGTTTCCGAGCCCCGGCCGGACAACTGACCGCGCTGGTCGGGCCGTCCGGCGCCGGCAAGACCACGATTACCCAGCTGGTGCCACGGCTGTACGACCCGACCTCGGGAACCGTGCGCATCGGTGGGCTCGACGTCCGCGACCTGACCCTGCGCTCGCTGGGCGACACCGTCGGCGTGGTCACTCAGGACGCGCACCTGTTCCACGACACGATCCGCGCCAACCTGATCTACGCCCGCCCGGACGCCACCGAGCTCGACATCATCGAAGCCTGCGAAGCGGCCCGGATCTGGGACACCGTCTCCTCGCTTCCGGACGGCCTCGACACCGTAGTCGGCGACCGTGGGCACCGCCTGTCCGGCGGGGAGAAGCAGCGCATCGCGCTGGCCCGGCTGCTACTCAAGTCACCGCCGGTCGTCGTCCTCGACGAGGCCACCGCGCACCTGGACTCCGAATCGGAGGCGGCAATCCAACGCGCCCTCAAGATCGCACTGGCCGGCCGGACTTCGCTGGTGATCGCCCACCGCCTGTCCACCATCCGCGAGGCTGACCAGATCCTCGTCATCGACGCGGGCCGCATCCGGGAACGAGGGACGCACGAGGAGCTGCTGGACGCCGACGGGCTCTACGCGGAGCTCTTCCACATTCAATTCGCGTCTCAGGGTGCGAACGGATCCCACCCGGCGACCGCTCTTCGCGCGCGGGACTCGTCGCAGTGACCTTCCGGCGCCGGATGGTCGAGCGGGGCGACGGTCAGCGGCCACGCCACACGGGAACACGGCCCTCGGCGAAGGCTCGGGGGCCTTCCACGGCGTCCTCGCTGTGCATCCGCCGTTCCTCCCAGCCGAAGCGCGTCTCAAAGGCCTGCTCCAGGGGCATGTCGAGCGAGCGCATGACCGCCTCCTTGATCGCCCGCACCGCCAGCGGCGCGCTGCGCAGCAGGTCGGCCGTCCATTCCTCGACGCACGCGTCCAGCTCCGCGGCGGGCACGACCTGGTTGACCAGTCCGAAGCGCAGCGCGAGGTCGGCCGGGATCCGGCGGCCGGTCAACATGTGGCCCATCGCGGTCTTCAACGGCAGTTGTCGGGCCAACCGGAACGCGCCGCCGGCGCCGGGCACCAGGCCCAAGGTGGCCTCCGGCAGCGCAAAGACCGCCGTGTCGCAGGCCACGACGAGGTCGCAGGCCAAGGCGAGCTCGAAGCCGCCGCCCAGGGCGTAGCCGTTGACTCGGGCGATCGCCGGCTTGCTGAAGGCGAACCGCTCGGTCAGCCGAGGCCAGCCCGGCTGACCGCGGCTGCCGAACGTCGTCGGCGCGGCCCCGGCGGCGGTCAACCGGGCGCGCTCGCGCAGATCCTGCCCGACCGAGAACGCCCGGTCCCCGGCGCCGGTCAGCACAACCACGCGCACGTCGTCGTCGTGCTCGACGTCGTCCCAGACCTCCGCGAGCTCGGCGTGCGTGCGCAGGTCCATCGCGTTGAGCACGGCTGGCCGGTTCAGCGTGACCCGGGCCACGTGGTCCTTCTTCTCCAGGAGGACCCGTGGTCCGTCGGCCTGGCTCACGCCACCGTGCCCTTCGCGGCGAACCGTCCCACCTTTCCGATGACGTCGTCGCCGTAGATCCGCAGCGCCTGCTGCAACGCGAACTCGGCCATGTAACGGCGGAACCCCTCCGCGGGCTCCTCGGCCAGGTTCAGCATCCGGCGATTGGCCAGGACGGCCGGGCCCTGCAGCCGCTCGAGGGCCTTCTCGACGGCCTCGTCCATTTCCTCGGGCTCGACCACCTCGTCGACCAGGAACCGGGCCTCGGGATCGCTCGCCCAGAGCTTGCGGCCGTGCAGCACCAGCCGCCGGGAGAACCTCGCCCCGCCGTACCGGCCGAGGCGGAAGTTCGCGGCGCCCGGGACGATGCCCTCCTGGGCGGCGGGCAGGCTGAGGTAGGAGTCAGCGGCGGCGAGCACGTGGTCGAAGACGAGCAGCAGTTGGGCGCCACCGCCGATCGCGAACCCGTCCACCGCAGCGACCCACGGTTTCTCGACGGTGTGCGAGTGCCAGGACGCGCCGTCGCCGAGGAGAACCCCTTTGAGCAGCTTGTGGAGGTAGCCGAGCTCGCGGCGCAGCAGGAAGTCCACGAGCGAGATACGGCCCGCGTGCAGGGCCTTGAGATTGATGCCCGCGCTGAAGACCCGCCTGCCGAAGTAGCGCGGATGGCTCATCACGCCGCCGCGCAGCAGGCCGACGCGGGTCTTCGGGTCCAGCAGTGCGAGGTCGACGGCGGTCTCCATGTCGTCCACCTGCCGGTCGTCCTCGGCATTCAGGCAGTCGTCGCGGCACATCGTCAGCCGGGTCGCTCCCCCATGCCGCTCGACGCGGACGGAGCCCAGGTCCGCACGGCCGGACTCGGTAAACTGCGGCAGGAGGCCCAGGGCGCGCGGCGTCGGGCGGAGCATCGCGTCCAGCAGGTGCGGACCGGCCGAAGCCGAGCCCAGCACGCGGTGGAAGAAAATTCCCTGGTCGATCTCGTGGCCATCCTTGCCGGCCTGTGTCCGGGTCCGCTCGGCTGTGATCTGCTCCCGCGTGGGGACCAGTCCGGGGAAGCGGTCCGCGGCGGCCTCGGCCAGCTCGCCGATCGGGACGTGACGCGACCGGCTGTCGGTCAGCTCGTCGTAGACGGCGTCAACGTGCGCGTCGAGGAACGCGCATCGCAGGGTCCTGACGGCGTCGCGCACTCCGGCGGCGGCGCGCTGCTCGGGAGTCCGCTGGGCGGGCTCGGGAAGGGAGACGAGCTGCTTGTCCGCGTCCTCGGCGGCCTGAGCGAGCGCATGGCGGGCACTGGGAAGGTCCGCGCGGACCGCCGACAGCCGCGCATCCGCCTCCCCGGTCGCCGGGTCCGCTCCGGCGGGCGCCACGTCCGCGCTCACGACGCCGCTCCCGCCGAGATCTGCCGCAGCGCACGATCGCAGGCCGCCAGGTGCGCGCCGAGCGCCTCCTCGAAGGATGTCGTCCCCGCGTCGAGCATCAGCTGCCGCCGGATGGCGAGTTCGGGCCCTGCGAAGGCGCCGGTCAACCCGGCGGCCCGGTCCAGCGCCTCGCCCACCTCGTCGGTCACCTCGTCGACCAGCTGCAGCGCCAGCGCGGACAGCGCGTCGATCGGGGCACCGAACAGCACCGCCCGGCGCACCGCCGACCTGGCCGACCCGTGGCTCGCCAGCCGGTACAACGCCATCCCCGGCCACGTCGCACCCGACCCCACCGGCACGATGAGCCGCGTGGTGGTTGTCGCGACCCGGTAGTCCGTGGCGAGCAGGATGTCCAGCGCGACGCCACCACAGTCGCCGTCCGCGACCGCGACAGTCGTGGCCGGCAGCCGCTCCAGCCGCCGCAGCCCGCGCTCCCACCGGTTCACCAACGCCACGTTCAGCCCGTCGGTCCACGTCCCCTCGGGCACGCCCAACAGGTGGACGATCACCCGGGCCGACCCGCCGAGCGCCTCGGCCCGGTCGCAGGCCTGCCCGACCCGCGCGACCAGGTCGGCGGAGATGGGCTGCCTGCCGTCGATCCGCAGCACCTCGTCGCCCAGGACGCCGTCATCCGTCCTCGTGATGTCAGCACCCTGTCGCATATCCCGCCCCGTCACCATTGGATCAATGCGGTCTCGATGGTCGAACCCGGTCCCATGGTCATCAGGACCCCGTAGTCGCCGGGCCTGACGACCTTCTCCTTGAGCAGCCGGTCGTAGGAGAAGAGGAAAGAGCCGCTCGACAGGTTGCCGAAGTCGCGCAGCACCTCCACGGTGTGCCGGACGTCGTGGCGGGTCAGACCGAGGTTGACGCGGACCGCGTCGATGACCTTCTTCCCACCGGAGTGCACGAGCCAGTGCCCGACGTCGCCGCGGCGCAGTCCCGCGCCGGACAGCAGGCGGTCCACGACGTGCTCGGCGTTGGCGCCGACCACGTAGGGGATGTCGGGGTCGAGGAAGAAGCTGAACTTGTTCTGGTCGTCGTCCCAGTCGTAGCGCATAGCCCCGACGGCGTCGGTGATGATATGGCTGGCGAAGCCCAGCACTCGCGGGCCCGCCGCCGCGTCGCCGCCGCGTTCGGGGGCGATCAGTGCGACGGCCGCCGCGCCGTCCCCGAACAGGCTGTTGACGACCGCGGTCCGCATCGTGGAGTCGAAGACGTAGGCGGCGGAGCAGGCCTCCGCGCACACCATCACGGCGAGCCGTGCGGGGTTGGCCCGGGCCCAGGCGACCATCCCGTTCAGGGCGTTGAGTCCGGCGTTGCAGCCCATACCCACGACGTCCACCCGATGGCAACTCGGATTGATCGCCAGCTGTCGGATGATCAGGGCGCTCAGTCCCGGGACGAGGAATCCGGTCGTGGTCACGCAGCACAGGTAGTCGAGGTCGGCCAGGTCGGCCCCGACGCTGTCCAGGCACGTCAGCAGGGCGCGCGAACCCATGTCGACCGCGAGTTTCTTGTGCTTGGCCAGGAGTTCGCCCTGGATCTCCGGGACCCGCAGGCCGTTGGCGTCCTGCGGTGGGATCGTCAGGTACCGTCGCTCGATCGCGCTGTTGAGGAACACCGATCGGATCCTGGGATCGGTGATCCGGAAGATGTCGAGCAGTTCCCGCTGGCTGTAGGAGTCCTGCGTCACGGCGGTGCCGACGCCGGCGATCCGGGCGGCGTTCGGCATCCGCGGCGCCGCGGCGCCGAAGTCGTGCGAGGCGAGGAGAGGCAGGCTGAGGCTGGCGGTCATCGGAACGTCCACCCCCACATACGGGGCCTGCTTCGCAGCCTGGGTGTCACCCTAATCACTTCGATCATCCTCTCTCGAATGACGGCTGGGCAGCCGATACGGACAGTGCGGTCGACGGCGAGGTGGCCCCGGAGGTGATGAACCGCGCGAGCCGCGCGATCCCGTCGACGATGTCGGCCTGGGTCAGGTAGCTCGTGGACAGGCGGATGGCCCGGTGCCCGCCGCCGCGCGGATAGAAGTAGGACAGCGGGGTCCAGATGACTCCAAAGTCCTGCGCCGAGCGGGCCAGCGCGGCGTTGTCCGCAAGGAAGGGGACGTTGACGGTCAGGAAGAACCCGCCGCTGGGCCGGTTCCAGCTCACGCCCAGGGCGGCGCGGCGCTCGGCCGGGATGTTCGCCTCCAGTTGGGCGAGCGTGGCCCGCATCGCGTCCCCGTAATACGCCGACGTCGCCACGTTGAGGTCGGCAGCCCGGCCGTCGGCGGCCAGCAGCATGCCCGCGACGACGGCCTGACTGAGCGGGGAGGTGTTCACCGTCACCATGCTCTTGATCCGGGTGAGCTCGTCGGCCAGCAGCCCGGTCCCGCCGGCCCGGTCGACCACGACCTGGTCGGCGACCGCGAACCCCACCCGCGCGCCGGGAAACAGGGTCTTGGAGAACGACCCCAGGTGCACTACCCCGCGCCGCCGATCGAGAGATTTCAGGGTCGGCAGCTGTCGCCCGGGGCTCACCAGCCGGTACGGACTGTCCTCGACGATCAGCACACCGAGCCGCGCGGCCAGGTCGAGCAGTTCGTGCCGGACCGCCAGCGGCATGGTCGTCCCCAGCGGATTGGAGTGATCGGAGACCACGTAGAAGGCGCGGGGCCGCCGGCCGCGCGCCCGCTCGGCGAGCACTGCCGCCTCCAGGTCGGCGCAGCGGAACCCGTCCTGCTGCTCCTCGACCACCGCGAGCCCGATGTCGAGCACGCGCGCCGCGCCGATGACGCCGACATAGCAGGGGCTTGGGACCACAAGCACGTCGTCGGATCCGGCGATCAGTGCCCGGAGGGTGAGGAGCATGGCCTCCTGACAGCCGACGGTAACCACGACGGACTCCGGCGGAACGTCAATGCCCTCGTCCTTGCGCAGCGAGTCGGCGACCAACGCGCGGATACGGCCGGCCGTCGGGCCGTACTGGAAGAACGCGTCGCGGATCTGGGCCGGCGTCTGCCCGCTGTCGGCGAGGTGGGAGAGATAACGTCGGAGGTGCGTGAAGATCTGCTCGACGTCGAAGAAGCCGTCGTGCGGGCGGCCCGGGGCGAACGAGATGGCGTCGGGATAGCGCAGGGTGACCTCGTTGAGGAAGTTCATCGTGTCCAGCACCGGATCGGACACGCTGGCGTGCAGGCCCTCCTTGCGCAGCGCGTCGCCGATGGACACTTCGACGTGCTCGACGTGCTCGACGTGCTCGACGTGCTCGACGTGCTCGACGTGCTCGACGTGCTCGACGTGCTCGACGTGCTCGACGTGCTCGACGTCTCGAGCGGCCATGCGGGCACCCCCATGAGGCGTGATGTCAGGAATCGATGGTCCGGCACCGCCGGCTGGCGACCGTGGTCAGTACTTGCCGCGGAACTAGATGATCGCCATGTTGACCTCGGCCAGGCGCTCCAGGAAGCCGAGCTGGCCGACGGACTCGATTCGCATCGAGGATCGGGTCTCCTTCAGTTATCGGCCGTGGCCCGGCATCGGAGCCCGCCCCGCACGACGCACCGGCTCATCGCTGATCACCATGACACCGCGATCCACTATGGCCGAGGGCCGCACGGTCAATCAATACGTGCCTCCCGGTCGCCCACCGCGAAGAGGGGCCCGATTCCGCCGAACATCGCAGGTGAAAGGGCGTGGTGATGCGAAATGGCGCGCCCGACGGGACGGCGCCGGAGAAGGTGCTCAACCGCGGCCCGGCGTCGGTTGAACACCCGGGCGTCAGCTATGAGAGCTCTGCGATATCAACCCCGGCGCAACTTACGACGACAGCCTTGACATATGACTTCGAGCTGTGCAAAGTTGCTGCGCAACGATACCATCCGGTAGCCCCAGGCCCGACCCGTGTCGACAAGAATGTGAACCCAGATATTCTCAACCGCCGGTAAGTGATCGCCCATACGATGAGGTGCGCGGAGAACGAGATACACACCTGATCCCATCGCGACAGCGCCCAGAAGACAGGCTGAGCTACCAAGGACAGGTCGGCGTCGGCGGGCAGTCCGCGCCAACCTTTTCACACGTATGCGTCAGACCATGCCCCGCGCCGGTCTGGCTGCCGGGGTCGACGGCGGGTGTTTGGTGGTCAGGTGTCACGTCGCCTTCAGTCCTGCTCCGCAGAGCGGCAGGACGATCAGGGGTGGGCGTCCGGTGCGGTGGGAATGTGCGGTGATCCAGGTGGCGCCGGGTCCGTTCAGCCAGTCGGACAGGCCGGCATAGGTGGCCGCCGCGGTGGGTTCCACGAACAGCCCACGGGCGGCGAGCCGGGCCTGGGCCGGCAGGATAGCCTCCTCCGGCGCGGTGACCACCCGCCCGTTGCTGGCGCGCACGACGGCGAGGATCTCAGCGCCTCGCGGCGGCGCCGCGATCGCTATGCCCTCGGCCATCGTGGTCTCGGGCGCCACGGCGGCGACGTGGGCGGCGTCGGCGGCGAACGCGGCGGCGATCGGGGCGCACCGTCTTGCCTGCACGGCGAGGATCGGCGGGATGTCGTCGACCAAGCCGGACCGCTGAAGCTGCCGGAAGCCGCGATAGGTGCCGAGCACGAGGGTGCCGTTGCCCACTGGCAGGACGAGTAGGTCGGGTGCCTTCCCGTGGAGCTGCTCGACCAGTTCGAACGCGAAGGTCTTCACGCCCTCGACGAACAGCGGGTTGTAGACGTGGCTGGCGTAGAAGGCACCCGACCGTTCCACCGCGCCGATCGCCGCGTCGGCGGCGGCGGCTCGGTTCCCGTCCACCCAGTGCACGACCGCCCCGTGCACCCGCATCTGCACCGTCTTCTTCGCCGAGGTGGCTGTCGGCACGTAGACCTCAAGCGGGATCCCGGCGCGCGCTGCGTACGCGGCGATCGCGGTTCCTGCGTTGCCGCTGGAGTCAGCGACCATCCGCCGTACTCCGAGCCGGCGTGCGGCAGCGACGAGCATGACCGCGCCGCGGTCCTTGAACGACAGGGTCGGCATGACATATTCAAGCTTTCCGAGCACGCGGGCGCCGGTCGGGTGTGTTTCCAGCGAGACGAGTGGGGTCATTCCCTCCCCGAGGGTCAGCGCCTGCCAGTCCAGGTCGTGGGTGGCGGGATGCAACATGCCGGCATAGCGCCACATGCCATGCCGGTCGTTGGATGCCAGGGTGAGCCCGGCATCATGGTCTTCGAGGTCGAACAGCCCGCCGCACGAGCAGCGCCACCGCACCGGGTTCAGCTCGTCGCGGTTTCCGCAGCCAGGGCAGACGACTGTCACGACGGTTCCTCGAAGGTGTAAGGACGCTCAGCCTGGTGGCCGCAGCGTCGCCGGTGGTGGAGACGGCGGCGACCGCATTCGCGGCGGCGGGCAGCGACAACGGGTGTTCGGGGGCTGCGCCGTCCACGATCAAGTGCCGGCCGTTGGAGAAGCCTACCGGACCTCCTCGGCGTCGGCTGGTGGTGTGCGCAGGTCGAGCAGGCCGTGGAGTAACCCCGGCAGGTCGTCAGGTATGCCGGCGGCAGCGGGACGACGCCGCCGACACACCTACGGTGCGTAGAACTCAACTACCATGCGCTCGTCGCAGATCACCGGGATCTCCTCCCGCGCGGGGAGCCGGATCAGCCGGGCCCGCAGCGCCGCGACATCCACATCCAGGTAGGGCGGGACCACGGCGGCGTGCCCGCCGGCAGCCGCAGTCACGAACGGCGCCAGCGCCTTGCTGCGGTCCGCGACCTCGACGACGTCGCCCGGCCGAACCCGGTACGAGGGCCTGTCAACCTTGCGGCCGTCCATCGCCACATGCCCGTGGGTCACGGCCTGGCCCGCCTGGTAGATCGTGCGCGCGAAGCCGGCCCGCAGCACCACCGCGTCCAGCCGGGTTTCCAGATCGACCAGCAGCGCCTCGCCCGTTTTGGCGGGACGAGGATACCCCAGCCCCTGCTGGCCCGGTTGGGCGCGCCCTACGACCACTTTCTCGGAAGGTACCGAGTACCCAGTGAGAAGACAATCCGCAGGGTCCTCCAGGCCATCGACATTGCGGCCCTGGACGCCCGCATCGGTTGCTGGCTCTTCGCGCAGACCGCCTGGGAGAACGGAGAGCAGATCGCCATCGCGATCGACGGCACGGTCATGCGTGGAGCCTGGGCGGACGAGAAGACGCAGGTCAAGCTACTCGCCGCAATGATCCACGGAAGAGGTCTCGTCGTCGGACAGATCCGCGTCCCCGACGACACCAACGAGATCACCCAGGTCGAGGACCTGCTCGACCAGCTTCCGGCAATGCCGTGCAGGCCGACCGCGACCCTCGACGCGGCGCATACTCAGGACGACACCGCGAAGGACATCGTCAAGCACGGGATGGACTACAGTGATGACCGTGAAGGGGAACCGCCCGACACTAAAAAAGCAGACGTTCGACCGGGTCCTTCCACTTCTCCAGGAACCAGCCCACCACGAGGTCGAGGAACGTGGACACGGCCGGATCAAAAATT
This sequence comes from Protofrankia sp. Cas3, assembly GCF_963555955.1. Lineage (NCBI taxonomy): Bacteria > Bacillati > Actinomycetota > Actinomycetes > Frankiales > Frankiaceae > Protofrankia > Protofrankia sp. Cas3. The sequence goes on along the minus strand of NZ_CAUVXP010000163.1, from coordinate 225 downwards.
GGCAGACCTGGGCCACGAAAGCCGAAGGTATTGAGTTCCCACATGTCAACAATGCGGCCATCATCCGGCGAGACGAGTTCGACCTCGCCGGAACTCGCCTCACTCGCGAATATGCCCTCGTCCTCACCAGCGCTACGAGCACACGTGCCACAGCGTCCTACTTCCACTCCCACGTCCGCGGCCAATGGGGCATCGAAAACGAAATCCACTACACTCGCGACACGG
>NZ_CAUVXP010000162.1:10322-13976 GCF_963555955.1 Protofrankia sp. Cas3 | reverse complement strand
CCCCCAGGTTGCAGCCTGATCGACTTAGAGCGCCCGGCAATAGGGGACGCGGCGTCGCGGGGCTGGGGCATTGGGTCCAGTCCCGGTGCACGATGGCATTGATAATTGCCTCACGTGCCGCGGGGCGGGGAATCGCGTCGCCGATCCCCCGCGCTCCCAGCCGCACCGGGTCTCGTCATCGACGCCCACGATCGCGACGCCACCGCGGGCGTTCGCGAAGGCGTCTGCCAGATCACGAGCGGTCGGTTCGTGCTGAGTACCGCCAGCCGTCATCGAGCTGCCCATCGAGCGCCGAGACTGATCTTCCTTGAAGTCCAACGTCTCGGTTTCGACGTCGGCGGCGCGGACGCCCGCATAGACGGTCGCGAGCGCCCTGGACGCCTCAGCGCGCCTGGGATCACACCAGGTCGAAATCACGATGCGACCACCACGAGGAGGCTGAGTCGATACTTCACAACCATGAAGTACAAGGTTCTGGCCAAGCAGGGCTTGATCCGCACCTTCACCGGCGAGCCGCGGACACCGCGGACCGGCGTTCCTACCCGCGCGCCGACCACTTCGTGGCCGGGCGGGGCTGGGTCACGCCGTCCACGATCAGCTCGTCGACCCGCTCGTCGAAGAAGCAGACCAGAGCCTCGATCTTCGGGCATTCCGGAATCGGAGCCGGGTAACTCCACGCGATGTCGACGACCGTGCCATCCACGGTCATCGACCAGTAGCGGGCAAGCCCCTTGTACGGGCAACGCGACGTCGTCGCACTCGGCGTCAGCAGGTCCATCCGGACGTCGGCCCGGGGCAGGTAGTAACGGGTAGGCAGGCCGGTCTCGAACAACAGCGAGGGACGATGACTGTCCGCGATGACATCTCCACCCATGACAACCTGGATATGCCGTGACGACCTCATCACGTCCACCCGCGCGTACGGATCTCTCGGATGGACGAACACCTCGTCGTCCTCCTCGAACCAGGCATCCATTTTATCCCAGTAGAATGACAGATAACCGGATATATCCGGGCAGGACGCGAGGGGTTCGGGGTAGGCCCACACCGCGTTCTCCACCATCTGGCGCCGGGCCACGGTCTGATCCCCCGCGTCACCGACGGCAACGGACCAGTAGGACGCCTCCCCCTTGAACGGGCAGTGGCTGCGGTGGTCGGTCGGGACCAGCAGATCGAGCCGGACGTCGGCCCGCGGGAAGTAGTAGACGGGCCGATGCCCGGTCTCGAACAGGTACAGCACGCGCCTCGAGTCGGCGATCACCACGCTGGCGAGGCTCACCCGGACGCGTCGTGGGCATGGTTCAACCCACACCCGGTACCCTTCGAGCCGCGGTACCGGACCACCTGTCGGTGACCCCTGGGATGTGTCCGTCGGTGGGATGTCCGTCGTGGTGCTCTCCGCCCTCGGACCGCCGGTCCCTTGCATGACGCCCTCCCTGTTCACCTACCCGGTGTCATCCGTCCCGAGTCGCCGGCCGTCCCGAGTCGCCGTCCGTCCCGCGCATCCTCGTCCTGAATGCCCGCTGACGCGATCCGGTGGTTCTCGCGATCTACGCCCCTATTGCCGGGCGCTCTTGTTGTGCATGAAACCGAGGACACACAACGTAACCGTCCTTGTCCGGCACCGGGCACGCCCAGTGCGATAACGGCCCGCGCCGAATGCATGGTCATCCAGATCCGGGATGATAGGCCCGTGTGCGACTATGGATCAGGCGTAGGGCAGCTTGCCGGCGGGTCACCATGAGCCCCGGCGCCAGAGCTCGCAGGGCCGTCCAGGTGGCGGACAGACCCGTCTCCGGCCGCCCGCGGTCCGGTGGCGCCGACGCCTGCCGGCCGATCCCCGAGGCGCCGATGACCGACGCGCCCTACCCAACCGAAACATCACAAATTGGTAACTGTCGGTAGCAGTTCGCGCATGACAGCCGTGGCATCCGACAGCATGGATACGTGATGTCGGTTCGGGTGCCGATGTGGCTGCGGCGGGGAGCCTCGGTGGCGGTACTCCTACTCGTGATCGAGTACGCGCTGCTTCCACAGCTCGCGGGTGCGCGCAAGGCCCTGGAGACGCTTTCGGACGTTGAGCCGACGTATCTCGCTGTCGGTCTGTGTCTGGAAGCGGCGTCGCTGCTTGCCTACGCAATGTTGACCCGTAGTGTGCTTGCCCGCGAAGGCCGGCCGTCGTTGTGGACGCTGGCGCGGATCGACGTGACATCGCTCGGCGTCAGCCACATGCTGCCCGGTGGCGCCGCCACCGCGAGCGCCCTTCGCTACCGTCTGCTGCGCAGCGCCGGGGTCGGTGCATCCGAGGCGGTGTCCGCCGCGGCGATCCAGGGCGCCGGCTCAGCGGTCGTCCTGAACGTGATGCTGTGGATCGGCCTCCTGGTCTCCATCCCCACCCGGGGCGGCAACCCGATCTACGGCACCGCAGCCGCGGTCGGGACGCTACTGATCGCGGCCGTGTTCGTCGGGGTGGCACTGCTCACCCGCGGGAGCGAGCGGTCCATCCGCATCGTCCGCGCCGCCGCCGGCCGCCTGCCGGGGGTGTCACCGGGCAGTGCCGAAGAGCTCATCCGCACCCTTGCCGATCGCCTTCGCGTCCTCGGCAAGGACAAGCCCCTGCTCATCAAGGCGACGGTGTGGGCAGCCGCGAACTGGCTGCTTGACGCCGCATCCCTATGGGTGTTTTTGTATGCATACGGTCATGCAACGGCGCTGGACGGCCTTCTGATCGCCTACGGACTCGCGAACGTGCTCGCAGCCATTCCCATCACACCCGGTGGGCTCGGGATCATCGAAGGCGTACTCGTACCGACACTCGTGGGTTTCAGCACGACCCGGGCCATCGCGCTGCTCGGAGTGGTGACCTGGCGACTGGCGAACTTCTGGCTTCCCATCCCGGCGTCGGCTCTGACCTACCTGTCGCTGCGGACCGGTCCCCTGCTGCACCGACGGCTACCGGCCCAACGCCCATGGACGACCCCAAACACGATCAACGATGAAACGATCAACAAGGAGACGACCGCCTGATGCAGGCCGCGGTCATCTCCAGCCCCGAAATACGACTGACGGGAATAGAATTGTCACTCATAGTGAGTGATGGTGGCGCCACAGGTCGCCGCAAGGACCAAGCACTGAAGGAGGCCGATCATGGCACTGACCTGGCCCATGCAGAAAAGCGGTAAAACCGGCGAAGCAGTACGTACCGTACAGTTCCTGCTCCGTGTGCACGGGTACACGGTGGCCGTCGACGGGAACTTCGGACTACAAACCGAAGCAGCGGTGCGCGGCTTCCAGACATCACAGGGGCTTACGACCGACGGCGCAGTGGGCGACCAGACCTGGCCGACGCTCATCGCGGTCGTCCGCCAGGGCGACCGGAGCGAGAAGGGCGACGCGGTGCGCGCCGTCCAGGACCAGGCGAACTTCCGTGCCGGGGATCCTGCCCATCCCTTCCCGGTGGACGGAGTCTTCGGCACGCTGACCGACGCGTGGGTGCGAGGGTTCCAGCAGGGCGTCGGAATCAGCGCCGACGGGGTCGTCGGACCGGTCACCTGGAACCATCTCGTCAACGAAGCGCTCAACACCTGACCCGCACAACGGATCGCACGAGCAGGGCAATACCGAAGGCCGGCATCGCAGACTCCAGTCGCCGAC
>NZ_CAUVXP010000162.1:0-9846 GCF_963555955.1 Protofrankia sp. Cas3 | reverse complement strand
TTGCCAATCGGTGTATCGCGATATATCGTGAGCGCACGCGATACACCGATTGGGAGAATCACATGGAAACGCAAGGACTACCAGGGCCATGGCCCTGGGGGCACGGCAGGTCCAACAGGCATGGCGGGCATGGCGGGCATGGCTGGCATGGCGGGCACCGGTTCGACCAGACCGCAATGGCCACCGCCGAAGGTCGCGGCGGGTGGCGGCACGGCGGTCCGGGGGGCCCGGGCGGATCCGGCCACATCCCCCCGGTCCCTCCGGGCTTCGGCTTCGGCCCGGGCTTCGGCTTCGGCCCGGGCTTCGGTTCAGGCGGCCCAGGCTTCTTCGGCGGCCGTGGCCGTGGCCGCGGTGCGAAGGTTCGCCGTGGAGATGTCCGCGCGGCGATCCTCGCCCTGCTCGCCGAAGCGCCGATGCACGGCTATCAGATGATCAACGAGCTGGCCGAACGCAGCCAGGGCACGTGGCGGCCGAGCCCCGGTTCCGTCTACCCGGTCCTCGCGTTGCTCACCGACGAGGGCCTCGTACGCGCCGAGGAAAGTGACGGCAAGCGGGTCTTCCACCTGACCGACGCCGGCCGGGCCCACACCGACGCCCGAGCGGGCGAGCCCAAGCCGTGGGATACCGCCGCGGCTGCCGCCGACGAGGGTCTCACCGACCTACGCTCGCTGGCATTCGGCGTGGGCGCAGCCGTCATGCAGGTCGCTCAGGCCGGTAGTGACGCCCAGATCAAGGCAGCACAGAGAATTCTCATGGATACCCGCCGGGCGCTCTACCGGATCCTCGCCGATGACGAGCCCGATGAGGCGGACGAGCCGGCCGAGCCCATGGCCGAGGACGGCCGGTCCGGGTAAGGGCGACCGGCAAGGGGGACGTCCGACGGGCCACGGTGAGGCCGGTCCGGCCGCCTGCAAAGAGTCACAAAAAATTACAAAGAGTTATGATTCTGGCGCCGCCGAATCCGGCCGAAGCTCGCCCATCACGGAGGTGATGTGATGGGTGAGATCTCTCCGGGAAAGGGGCTTGCGCCGTGCGGAAACTTGGCTCTGGCTATGTGCTGCACGAATCAATCGGGCGCGGCGCGTTCGGGCAGGTCTGGCGAGGATCCACGGTGGCGGGCGATCGTCAGGTGGCTGTGAAGGTCCTGCGCGCCGAGCTCGCGGACGACCCCGAGGTCGTCGCCAGGTTCGTCCAGGAACGGTCCGTACTGCTCGGGTTCAATGATCCACATCTTGTCGCCGTCCGTGACCTCGTGGTCGAAGGCGACACCCTCGCGATCGTGATGGACCTCGTCAATGGCATGGACCTGCGGGTGTACCTCCGGGAGCGGGGAACGCTCACCATCCCGGCGGCCATCGCCCTGACCTGCCAGGTCCTGCGCGCGCTGACGGTCGTGCACGCGGCCGGCGTCGTCCACCGCGATCTCAAACCCGCGAACGTGCTCGTCGACCTCACCGACCCGAATGATCCGCAAGCGCGGCTCACGGACTTCGGCGTGGCCAGGCTCGCCCACGGCCGGTCGCTGACCCGCCTCACCGGCGCGATCGGGACGCCGCTCTACATGGCACCGGAACTGGCACAGCACGAGCACGCGCAACCCGCCGCCGACGTCTACAGCGCAGGAGTCATGCTCTACGAACTCCTGACGGGTCATCCGCCCTTCTCCGCGCCACACCCGATCGCGTTACTGCGCGCCCATATGGAAGACGCGCCCGAGCCTATTGCCGACATCCCGCCGCCCCTGTGGGACATGATCGCTTGGATGCTCACCAAGGACCCGGCTGCCCGTCCGACGGCAGCCGAGTCCGAAGGCGAGCTGACCCGGCTCGCGCGCTCCGGATTCCAGCCGGCAGCCCCGCCGCCAGGTGATGCCGATCACGACACCGGTGCTGCGGCTGCCACTGCGGCTGCCACCTCGACCGCCGAGTCGGACGCCGGCGTGACCGCACTGATTCCCCCAGACGCGACGATCGTGACTCCGGACCATGCGAACGGCGCTGCTACGCCCGGCGCCGTTCGCCCGGTCGAGAACCCGGGCGGCATGGCGCAGTCCGGCGTGACCAGGATCGGTCCGGCACCGTCCGTCCCCGCCGGCTGGGTCTGGCAACCGGATGACCGCATCAGCGATCGGGACCAACCGGACGGCCGGAAACGCTGGCGGGCAGCGATCATCGCGGCAGCCGCGGTCACGCTGCTGGCCGGCGGTGCGGCCGCGCTGGCACTCACCGGCAATCACGGCACCGCGACCATCGACGCACGGCCACCGGTGACAAATAGCAGCACGACAAGTACCCAGAGCACAGCATCGGCGGCTACCGCTACAACATCGACCCCGACCCCTGACTTACCGACCACTGCGCTGCCGACCACCCCGCTCACCGTGGTCGTCCAGAACCCGCCTTCTGGCGCCATCGCCGGATCCGGAGCAGGCATCGGCGGCGGCGCAGGCGGTGGCGTCGGTTCCGGTCACTCACCCGCCACGCAAAAGTCCGCGGCTGCCCCGGCACCGGCACCGGCACCGCGTACCTACGACATGCCTTCGGGCTTTCCGGGTTCATGGTCTGGAAGCGTGAGCCAGCCCGGATCAGCAACCTACACAGTGAAGATCTCGCTGACCAACGGTAACCTCGGAGACAACGTCGGACGGGCGTCCTACCCGGAACTCGGTTGTGTGGCGGATCTGTTCTTCACCGACGTGGCGGGGTCGACGATCCGGGTGCAGGGCAGGCTCATCGTGAACTCCTACAACGACTGCGTCCCGGCAACGCTCGACCTTACGCTGCGCTCGAGCTCATCAATGGACTATGTGGCCCGGTCGCCGGGCTTCGCCGGCAGTGCGAGCGCCGTCCTCTACCGATGATCTTAGCAGTACGACTGGGCCGTACCGCACACCACCAGGGCCGCAGTAATCAGCATAGGGGGAGACTTATCAGTCGCGAACAGATCGGCCTGGAATCGTACGTGTTCACCGATCCACCAACGCAGCCGCTGATGTCACTACAGGTCGAGCGTCGCGGACCGGTCGTTCAGGTCACGCTTGTCGGCCCGGGCAAGGGCAATGCCATGGGCCCGCACTTCTGGCGGGAGGTTCCGCTGGTGTTCGCCGCGCTGGACGCCGACGACAGCGTTCGCGCCGTGGTGGTCACCGGCTCCGGTGACAACTTCTGCTACGGCCTGGACCTGCGGACCATGCTCGGGGAGGTCATCGGACCGACCGGGGACGACGGCGGTCTCGCTCGCGGCCGCACCGTGCTGCTGCACAAACTACGGTCCATGCAGGATGCGCTCACCACGGTCGCGGCCTGCCGCAAGGCCGTCGCCGCCGCGATCAGCGGCTGGTGCATCGGCGGCGGGGTCGACCTGGTGGCCGCCTGCGACGTCCGGTACGCGAGTACCGAGGCGATGTTCAGCGTGCGAGAGGTGAAGGCCGGCATGGTTGCCGACGTGGGTAGCCTGCAACGCCTACCAGCCATCATCGGCGACGGCCACCTGCGGGAACTCGCCCTGACGGGCAGGAACATCACCGCGGCCCGCGCCGAGCGGATCGGGCTGGTCAACGACGTCCTACCGGACCCGGCCGCCACGCTCGCCGCCGCCCATGCCTTCGCCGAGGAGATCGCGGCCAATCCACCGCTGGTCGTCGCGGGTGTCAAGGACGTTCTGGACGCCGCCCGTAGCCCCGTGGTCGAGACCGGCCTGCGCTACGTCCGGGCCTGGAACGCCGCATTCATGCCATCCCATGATCTTTTCGAGGCCGCCAGCGCGTTCAACGAGCACCGCCCACCGCGATTCACCGGCCGTTAGGGCCGGGCAGCGCAAGGCAATGCAATGCAGGGCAATGCAGGGCAACGCAGGGCAGGGCAGGGCAGGGCAACGGCTGCCCTGCCCGGAAGAACGTCAGGCGATACGCTCCACCACCGCTGCGATGCCCTGGCCGCCACCGATGCACATCGTCTCCAGGCCGTAGCGGACACCTCGCCGGTGCATCTCGTTCAACAGGGTCGCCAGAATGCGCACACCCGTCGCGCCGACCGGATGCCCAAGGGAGATGCCGGACCCGTTCACGTTCAGCCGGTCGAGGTCGGCCGGGACGAACCCCCACTCCCGGGTCACCGCCAGCACCTGGGCGGCAAATGCCTCATTGCACTCGATCAGGTCGATGTCGGCGAGTTTGAGGCCGGCCCGTTCCAGCGCCCGCGCGGTCGCGGGAACCGGCCCGATTCCCATCGTCCGCGGCGGCACCCCGGCGACCGCCCACGACACGATGCGTCCGAGCGGACGCAGCCCGAGCTGCTCGGCCCGCTCACGATGGGTGACCAGGCAGACGGCCGCGGCGTCGTTCTGGCCGCTGGCATTACCGGCGGTGACCGTCGCCTCCGGGTCGCTGCGCAGCAGCATCGGCCGCAGGGCGGCCAGCCGCTCCAGACTGGAATCCGCCCGTGGGTGCTCGTCGGTGTCGACGAGGACCGTGCCCTTCTTGCGGTCGGTGACGGCCACCGGCACGATCTCGTCGGCGAAGTAGCCGGCCCGCTGCGCCGCGACCGCCCGCTGATGTGACCGCAACGCGAGCTCATCCTGCTCGGTACGGGAAATTCCGTACTCGCGGCGGAGGTTCTCCGCGGTCTCCAGCATTCCGCCCGGTACCGGGTAGTCCTTTCCACCCGCGGTGACCCGGCCGCGCGCCAGCCGGTCGACGAGGTCGACACTCGGCTTCCTCGTCCCCCACCGGATCCCGGTCGTGTAGAACTCCGCCTGGCTCATACTCTCGACCCCACCGGCCAGGACGAGGTCGGCCACGCCGGTCTGCACCTGCATGCCGGCGAGCAACACGGCCTGCAGGCCAGAGCCGCAGCGGCGGTCGAGCTGCAGGCCCGGTACCTCGATCGGGAGGCCGGCGTCGAGGGCGGCGACCCGTCCGATCGCCGGTGCCTCCCCGTTCGGATAGCACTGGCCGAACACCACGTCGTCGATCGCGTCCGCCGGCAGACCGGTCCGCTCGACGAGTGCCCGGATCACGGTGGCGGCAAGCTCGGTGGCGGGGGTGTCGGTGAAGACACCCCCGAAGCCACCGACCGGCGTACGCAGCGGCGAACAGATCACGGCGTCAAGCATTCGTCATGCTCCTCACAGTCGGTGGGAGGCGCGGCCGGTTCGACGCAGTCCACCCCTTACCGGGATCATCGCTGGTCAGGTGTGCCGACGCACGCGATCCCGCCGGATGGTTGACTGATGCAACAGTGGATTTATCGTATAGATCATCGATACGATCGCGAGCACGGCGCTGCCGGTCACCGGCCCCACCCCAGTAGAGATCCCGAACCCTGCGGAGGCAACGGAATGGATGCGGCGGACTTCTCCGAGATCCTGACCACCGTCCGGACGTTCATCCGTGATCGTGTCGTACCGGTCGAGAACGAGATCGACGAGAAGGACGAGGTCCCGCTCGACATCCGGAACGCCACCAAGGAGATGGGCCTGTGGGGCTTTGCCATTCCGGCGGAGTACGGCGGCCTCGGGCTGTCCATGAGCGAAGAGGCCCGGCTCGTCTTCGAGCTCGGGTACACGACGCCCGCGTTGCGGTCGATGTTCGGTACCAACAACGGCATCGCCGGACATGTGATCATTGAGGGCGGTACGGAGGAGCAGAAGCAGTACTGGCTGCCGCTGCTGGCCTCCGGTGAGGTGACCGCGTCGTTCGGGCTCACCGAGGCCGACGCCGGTTCCGACCCGTCCACCCTGACCACCAGTGCCTACCGCGACGGTGACGAATGGGTGATCAGCGGCGCCAAACGTTACATCACCAACGCCCCGATCGCCGACGCCATCTTCGTGTTCGCCCGCACGAACCCCGACGTTCCGGCAACCCGTGGCATCTCCAACTTCATCGTGCCGAAGGGCTCGCCGGGGCTCACGATCGGACCGCGGGACCACAAGATGGGGCAGGCCGGTGCGTGGAGCTCGGACGTCTACCTCGACGAGGTACGCGTTCCCCACACCCACCTCGTCGGCGGGGACGCCGGCGAGGGGTACGGCTTCGCGACCGCCATGCGCTGCCTGGCCCACGGCCGCATCCACATTGCCGCGCTGTGCGTGGGGCTCGCGCAGCGGCTGGTGGACGAGTCGGTGTCCTGGGCTGCGCAGCGACACCAGGGCGGCCGGCCGATCGGGGACTACCAGCTTGTCCAGGGCATGATCGCCGATTCGGTGACCGACCTGTACGCCGGCCGTGCGCTGGTGGTCGAAACCGCGCGAGCCTTTGACGCCGGCGCCGACACCAAGGTCGGGCCGTCCGCGACGAAGTACTTCTGCAGCGAGATGGTCTGCCGGGTCGCCGACCGGGCGGTCCAGATTCACGGCGGCGCGGGCTACATCAGAGGAGTCCCGGCCGAGCGCTTCTACCGGGACGCGAGGCTTTTCCGGATCTACGAAGGCACCTCGCAGATCCAACAGTTGATCATAGCGCGACACCTGCTGCGCGAGGCGTCCAAGTAGCCGGTTCCGACCCCGGAACGGAACCGGAACGGAACCGGCTACAGCCATCCCCGCCGCCGGAAGGCGAGGTAGAGCCCGCTCGCGCACCCGAGAAGAATGACCAGGCTGACGAGGAAACCCCACTCGCTACCGAATCCGGGATAAGGGACGTTCTGACCGTAGAACCCGGTGACGGCGGTTGGCACCGCGATCACCGCGGCCCAGCCGGTCAGCTTCTTCATGATGACGTTCAGGCGGTTGCTCTGGATGGTCAGGTTGGTTTCCAGGATCGTCGTGACGAGATCGCGAAGGCTCTCCGTCCATTCGGTCGCCCGTAGCACGTGGTCATAGACGTCCTGAAGGTAGGGGAGCATCGCCTCGTCGATGATCCGAAAATCTCGACGCATCAGGGTGTTGACGACCTCACGCATCGGCAACACGTCGCGGCGCAGGAGGACCAGACTCTTGCGGATCTCGAAACTGCGCCGCTGGACCAGGATGTCGTCCGGGGTGTCCGCGAAGAGCAGATCCTCCAGTTTGTCGATCTCTGCATCCAGCTCCTGCACGGTGTCGAAATAGCCGTCGACCAGATAGTCGATCAGACCGTGCAGCAGGAAGCCGACCCCGTGCACCGCAAGGTCGGCATTCACGTCCCAGTGCCGGACGACCGCGTCGATGTCGAATCCCTCATCGCCGCGGACCGTCACCAGTACCCAAGGCGTGACAAAGGCGGATATCTCGTGTGCGGTCAGCGCGCCAGTACCCAGATCCAGCCCCACAGAATAGGCGTTGAGGAACAGGTGGGTGCGGTAACGGTCGACCTTCGGCCGCTCGCCGGGACTGACCGCGTCCTCGAGGGCCAGCGGGTCGAGCTTGAGCAGCCGGGCGATGGTCTGGAGGCCGGCGTGGTCCGGCGCGCACAGATCGAGCCACACGACCGTGCCCGGCCGCTCCAGATGGTCACCGACCTCCGATACCGGGAACCCGGAAGCATCCAGCACACCCGCGCGGTAGGCCCGGGTGTGCGGTGGGGACGATCCGATCGCGCTGTCGGGATGCTCGCGCACGTCAACCACGCACCCGTCTGCGCCGTCACCCCAGTCCGCGACATCACCGAACACCGCCTCCTGCTCGTTCACCATGACAGGCCGTCCCTCCGAGCCGTTAGCACTCCGGAGCCTGCGGCCTCCGGGGATGCGATCTGACGAACGTCGCACGCCCTTTGACCCTCCAGACGCGCCAACGTCGGGTGAGCGAACCTGTGAGCGCGCACCGTCGCGTCGTAGTGTCCCTCTTGACCGCTGGGCGGCGCTCACGGAAAGGTGCTCACATGGTCACGATCGCGGCAGTAGGCGACCTGCACATCGGAGCCGGGGCCGGGCCGAGGTTACGAACACTGTTCGAACGGGCCGCGGACGAGGCAGACATGTTCCTGCTCGCCGGTGATCTGACCGAGGGCGGTGAACTCGCCCAGGCTGCCGCCGTCTGCGAGGTGTTCGGCGGCCTTGACCTACCCGTGATCGCCGTGCTCGGCAACCACGACCACCACGACGGCAGGCAGGCCACCATCACCGAGATGCTGTCCCGGGCCGGGGTGACGGTTCTCGACGGATCTACCGTGACTGTGCCCAGCGACGGGACAACTGTCGGTATCGCAGGCGCCAAAGGCTTCGCCGGCGGCTTCACCAGCCGCAGCGCGGAAAGTTTCGGCGAAGATGAAATGAAGTCCTTCGCCCGCCACGGTGAACAATGCGCGCAGACCTTACGCGCCGCACTGGCAGAACTTGACACCCAGTGGCGAATCGTGCTTACCCACTATGCCCCCGTGCCGGACACGCTGGACGGCGAACCGCTCGAGCTTTTCCCCTTCCTCGGCAGCCATCATCTGGGCGCCGCCATTGACTCATCCGCCGTGCGCGTCGCACTCGCCGTCCACGGACATGCCCACTACGGTCGCGAACGGGGGTTCACCCCGGGTGGCACGCCTGTTCGCAACGTAGCCGCCCCGGTGATCGCGGCGCCCTATGCGGTCTACCGGTTGCCCGCCGACCCCGCTGGGGACGAGATCGTCCGGCTGCGCTGACCCGGTGGCCGACCTCGGGGATGACGCCATCCGGCGCCGATCGGTCGACCTGGGTCACCCGTTCACGCACCTGGTCGTACCTACCCCGCGTAGTCTGATGAAACGACGGGGGCCCGTCGCGGCGACCCGGCACGGCCCGGTCGGCAACCAGCACAGGTCGAGGGCGGTGCGGACGGCATGCCAATGATGTGCGCCGTGACCTTTTCCCCGCGTGGGCGGCTCTTCTACGCCGACCCCGGGCAATATGCGCCGAAAATCGGCGACAAGGTCCTCTTCCCGACCGATGCCGGGCCGGAGGTTGCCGAATGCATGTGGGCACCGCAGTGGGTCAGCGAGGACATCGGCGGACTGCCGGTTCTCGTGGGGATGGCGCAGACCGCCGACATCGAACGGCGCGCGGTCTCCCGCCGCCGCCGGGCCGAGGCGCGGGTTGCCGCAAAGCGATTGATCCGTGAGCACGAGCTACCCATGAAAGTCGTCGGAGTCGACTACATCCAGACCGACAGCATCTTCACCATCTACTTCAGTGCCGACCATCGAGTCGATTTCCGAGCACTCGTACGCGATCTCGCCCGAACGCTGGGAGCCCGCATCGACCTGCGTCAGCTCTCCGCCCGGGACAGCGCCCGCATCCAGGGCGGGATCGGCTCCTGCGGACGTGACCTGTGCTGCGCCACGTTCCTTACGGACTTCGAACCGGTCACCATACGAATGGCCAAGGACCAGGATCTGCCGCTGAATCCCATGAAAATCAGTGGCGCCTGTGGCCGGCTGATGTGCTGTCTGCGGTACGAGCACCCACTCTACGAGCAGTTCAAGGCGGAGGTCCCAGCCGTGGGTGCCCGGGTGAGTACCCCTGAGGGCGATGGGCGGGTCGTGTCCCACGATGTACCGCGTGACCAGGTCATGGTCAAGCTGGACGCAGGCGGCGGACGATCCGCGTGCAGCCGGGCAAGTGTCTGCGGTTCACGCAAGGCGTACGACGCGGCCCACTCGGGGCCGGACACCACCGCCCTGCCCGACCCCACGGCCGGGCCGGGCGGTACCGCCGATGCGGAGGCAGGCAGCTCTCCCGCGGACAGCCCGGTTATCCACCGTTCCCTCACCGTCAGCTCACGTGTTCACAGCGCAGACGGCGGCATCGCCACGAGCGTCGGGACGCAACCCATGACATCGGTTCCCGCGGCTGCGTCACCGGACAACGCCCGGACCCGACGCCGCCTGCGCCGACAAGCAACCCACCCCCAGCGCGACCCCGACGTGCCTTCGTGACTAGACATACTTTCGTGACT
>NZ_CAUVXP010000161.1:1008-13962 GCF_963555955.1 Protofrankia sp. Cas3 | reverse complement strand
ACCGGGCGCCCGAAAGGCGTGGCGGTCTCCCACGGTTCCCTGGCGAACGCGGTCTGCGCGTTCGCGCCCGTTTTCCGGGCGGTTGCGGGCACCGGGCTGTTGCAGTTCGCGTCGTTCAGCTTCGACGCGTCGGTGCTCGACATGGCGGTGGCCCTGTCGTCGGGTTCGCGGCTCGTCGTGGCGTCGGCGACGGAACGCGAGGATCCCGGACTCCTTCGGAAGCTGGTCGCGTCTCGGGACGTGTCAGTGGCCAGCGTGGTGCCGTCCTTGTTGGACGTGCTGGAACCGGCTGATCTGGCCTCGGTGTCGACACTGGTGGTCGGCGCGGAGGCGATCTCCCCGGCCACGGCGGCGGTCTGGTCGGTCGGTCGGAGCCTGGTGAACACCTACGGTCCGACCGAGGCGACGGTGATGGTCGCTGCCGAACGCGTCGACCCTGCGCGAGCGGGCATGGTGCCGTTCGGACGGCCGATGTCGAACAGCCGCCTGTTCGTGCTCGACGAGCGCCTGTCACCGGTTCCCGTCGGCGCGGCCGGCGAACTGTACATCGCTGGCGCGCAGGTGGCGCGCGGCTATGTGGGCCGGCCGGCGTTGTCGGCCGAGCGGTTCGTGGCCTGTCCGTTCGGTCCGCCGGGCGAGCGGATGTACCGGACGGGGGATCGCACGCGGTGGGCCGCCGACGGGCAGCTGGTTTTCGTGGGCCGGGCCGACGATCAGGTGAAGATCCGGGGGTTCCGGATCGAGCCGGGCGAGGTACGGGAAGCGGTGGCCGCGCATCCGGCGGTGTCTCAGGCGGCGGTGATCGTCCGCGAGGACGTGCTGGGGGACTTGCGACTGACCGCCTACGTAGTGGCCGCCGATCAGGGTACAGACGCCGACTCGCTGTCGGCTCTGATACGCGCGTCAGTCGCCGAGCGCCTGCCGGAGTACCTGGTGCCGTCGGCGGTCGTGGTGGTGGACGCGCTGCCGCTGAATGCGAACGGCAAGCTCGACCGCACGGCGCTGCCAGCGCCGGACCACGCGGCGGGCGGCCGCGGCCCGTCGACGGTCCGCGAGGAACTGTTGTGCGCGGCGTTCGCCGACGTCCTTGGCCTGGACACCGTCGGCGTCGACGACGACTTCTTCGCCCTCGGCGGACATTCGTTGCTTGCCGTGTCGTTGGTGGAGCGGCTCCGGGTCCGCGGGGTGTCGGTGTCGGTACGGGCGTTGTTCCAGACGCCCACGGTGGCCGGACTCGCCGCGGTAGCCGGTCCGGAGCGGGTCGTGGTACCGCCGAGCCTGATTCCCGACGGCGCCGACGTGATCACCCCGCAGATGCTGCCGCTGGTCGAGTTGACCGAGACCGAGATCGGACGAATCGTGGACCGCGTCGACGGCGGCGCGGTCAACCTCGCCGACGTGTACCCGCTGGCTCCGCTCCAGGAGGGGCTCCTGTTCCACCATCTGCTGGCCGGCGGCGGCGACGACGCGTACGTGACTCCCACAGTGCTCGAGTTCGGCAGCCGGGAGCGCCTCGACGCCTTCCTCACCGCATTCAAGCAGGTGGTGAACCGGCACGACATCTACCGCACCGCGATCCTGTGGCAGGGTCTGCCGGAACCGGTGCAGGCGGTGTGGCGCCGGGTCGTCCTGCCGGTCTGCGAGATCGACCTGGATCCGCAGGGTCCTGATCCGGTGGAGCAGTTGCTGGCGGCCGGCGGCTCGACGATGGACCTGGGACGAGCCCCGCTGCTGGACGTGCACGTCGCCGCCGAGCCGGGCGGCCGGTGGCTGACGCTGGTCCGGATGCACCACATGGTGATGGACCACACCGGGATGGAGGTGGTGCTCAGTGAGGTGCGGGCATTTCGAACCGGCCGGGGCGGGCAGCTCGACGCACCGCTGCCGTTCCGGGACTTCGTGGCCCAGGCCCGGTCGGGGACCGCCCGCGAGGAGCACCAGCGGTACTTCGCCGAGCTCCTCGGTGACGTCACCGAGACCACGGCGCCCTATGGCCTGACCGACGTTTATCGTGACGGGGCTGATTCGGTCCGCGAGTCGGTGTGGCTGGCCGACGAGCTGTCCGCCCGGCTGCGGGAGGTGGCACGGTCCGCGGGCGTGAGCCCGGCGACGGTGTTCCATCTGGTCTGGGCCCGGGTGCTGGCCGCGGTGTCGGGCCGTGATGACGTGGTGTTCGGCACCGTGCTGTTCGGCCGAATGAATGCCGGGACTGGCGCGGATCGAGCCGCCGGTCTGTTCATCAACACGCTTCCGGTACGGACAAAGGTGGACGGCACCGGGGTCCTGGCCGCGCTCGGCGCGCTGCGCCGCCAGCTCGCCGACCTGCTGGCCCACGAGCACGCCCCCCTCACCCTGGCCCAGCAGGCGAGCGGGGTTTCTGGGAACACCCCGCTGTTCACCTCGATCCTCAACTACCGGCACAACACCGGCCGCACGTCCGGATCAGGCGTCGGGGACGGTCCGGCCGGGGACGGCGACGTACGGACGCTGTTCACTCGCGAGCGCACCAACTATCCCCTGTCGGTCTCCATCGAGGACGGCGGCGACCGGCTCGCGGTGACCGTGGACGCGGTGGCGCCGGTCGATGCCCGGGATGTGTGCCTGCTGATGACGGGCGCCGTGGGCAATCTCGTGGCCGCGCTTGCCGACGCCCTCGACGGCGGCGCTGACCTCCCGCTCTCCGCTGTGGAGGTGCTCGGCGCGGACGAGCGTCGCCGGATGCTCGTGGACTGGAACGACACCGGTACCGAGGTCGCGGCGGCGACGATTCCCGAGCTGTTCGCGGCGCAGGTGGCGCGGAACCCGGACGCGCCCGCGGTCGAATGTGAGGGCGTCGAGCTGTCGTACGCCGAGCTGGACGCGCGGGCCAGCCGGCTGGCGCGGTATCTGATCGGGTCCGGCGTTGGTCCCGAGTCGGTGGTCGCGGTGTGCATGGAGCGCGGCGTCGACCTGATGGCGACCCTGCTGGGGGTGCTCAAGGCTGGCGGCGCCTATCTGCCGATCGACCCGGGCTATCCGGCCGAGCGGGTCCGGTTCATGATTGACGATGCTGGCGCGGTGTGCGTACTGACGACGAAGTCGTGGGTGCTCAGCCTGCCCGAGGGCCTGGAGGTTCCGGTCCTGGTTCTGGACGAGGAAGGTCCGCTCGCCGAGCTGGCCGAGCTGTCGGCCGACGGACTGGACGACGGGGAGCGGGTGGCGCCGCTCGCCCTGTCCCACCCGGCCTACGTCATCTACACGTCGGGATCGACGGGTGTGCCCAAGGGCGTGCTGGTCTCGCACAACGGGATCGCGAGCCTGATCGAGGGACATGTCCGTCATCTGCGGGTGGGTCCCGGGAGCCGGATCGCCCAGTTCGCGTCCGCGAGTTTCGACACCTTCGGCTGGGACTGGTTCATGGCCCTGCTGACCGGCGCGTCGATGATCGTGGTGCCGGCGGCGCGGCGGTTCGGCGACGACCTGACCGGGTTGTTCGCGCAGCGGGGTGTCACGCATGCGACGCTGCCGCCAGCGGTGTTGGCGACCCTCACCGAGGGGACGATCAGCGAGCAGACGGTACTGACGGTCGCAGGGGAGGCGTGCCCGCCGGAGGTGATGGCGGGTTGGGCTCGGGGCCAAACCATGTTCAATTCCTACGGTCCGACCGAGACCACGATCGACGTGACGCTGTGGCAATGTAGCGCCGATTCCGCGGAGGTGCCGATCGGCTCGCCGGTGTTCAACACCCGTGTGTTCGTCCTCGACGAACGGCTGTGTCCGGTGCCAGTGGGCGTGGTCGGCGAGTTGTACGTGGCCGGAGCGGGCCTGGCGCGGGGGTATGTGGGCCGGCCGGGTCTGACGTCGGAGCGGTTCGTGGCCTGTCCGTTCGGCGAGCCGGGCGAGCGGATGTACCGCACCGGGGACCAGGTCCGATGGCGCGCCGACGGGAACCTGGTGTTCGCCGGCCGTACCGACGAGCAGGTGAAGATCCGGGGGTTCCGGATCGAGCCGGGCGAGGTGCAGGCGGTGGTGGCGTCGCATTCGGGTGTGGCCCAGGCCGCCGTGATCGCGCGCGAGGACGTGCCGGGCGACAGGCGGCTCGTGGCGTACGTGGTGCCGCGGGATCAGGACGGCGACCTGAGCGTGTCGGACCTGGTGCGCGGGCACGCCGCCAAGCGTCTGCCGGACTACATGGTACCGTCCGCCGTGGTGGCCTTGGACGCGCTGCCGTTGACGGTCAACGGGAAACTCGACCGCGCGGCGCTGCCCGCGCCGGACTATCTGGCCGGGGCGTCCGGCCGTGGACCGTCGACCGTGCTGGAGAAGGTGCTGTGCACCGCGTTCGCCGAGGTCCTGGGGCTGGACCGGGTGGCGGTCGACGACAACTTCTTCGCCCTGGGCGGCCATTCGCTGCTGGCCGTACGGCTGGTCGAGTGGCTGCGGGCGCACGGCGTGGAGCTGACGGTTCCGACGCTGTTCACGGCGCCGACCGTGAGCGGGCTGGTCGGCCAGATGGCGCTGTCGTCCCTCGACGACGCGCTCGACGTGCTCCTGCCGATCCGCGCCGTGGGGAGCCGGCCGCCCTTCTTTCTCATGCACCCGGGATGGGGGCTGAGCTGGGGGTACATGCCGTTCGCGCGGCACTTCCCGAAGGAGATCCCGTTGTACGGGCTGCAGGCCCGCGGCATCGACGGCGTCAGCGAGCTCGCGGTCTCCCTCACGGAGATGGCGGCGGACTACATTGCGCAGCTGCGCACCGTGCAGGAGCACGGGCCATACCACGTGATGGGGTGGTCCTTCGGCGGGATCCTGGCGCACGAGGTCGCGGTGCAGCTGCGGGCTCTGGGCGAGGAGGTTGCGGCCCTGGTCATCATGGACGCCTACCCCTCGGACCAGGGGTCGGACGTCGAGTTCGGCGACGGCGACGGCGTGGCGATGGGGGCGGCCGAGGACTGGCTCGATCCGGGCAAGGGTGATCCGGAAGGCGCGCTGGACCGGCTGATCGTCAAGATCCGCCGGAAGGTCGGCCACCTCCTCGGCCCGATCTCGGACGACGACCTGCGGGCTCGCGTCCGGATCTTCCACAACAACGCGGCGCTTGTGGAAGAGCATGAACACACCCGGTACGACGGCGACGCCCTGCTCCTCGTCGCCGCGCTGGGCCGCCCGGCTGACATTCCGACCACCGAGTTGTGGGAGCCGTACGTGTCCGGGAAGGTCTCTGAGGTTCGTCTCGACTGCCGACATTCGGACATGCTCCATCCGGATGTGCTGGGTCCGATCTGGGACGCCGTCGCGGACTGGCTCGCGCGGGAGGCCTGATCGAACCGACCCGTGGGAGGGAGGCGGGCAGCGTGGCCCGCCTCCTTTCTCCGACTTTTCTTTGGCTTTTTTCGCCTTTTCTCCGACCGGCTCAGCTGATGCGGCGCCGGATCCACCAGAAACACAGGCCGACCAGCAGCGTGGCGGCGGTGGCGTTGATTGCCGTCTCGATCCATTGGAACGGCCAGTAGCGCGAGGGCGGCTGGTAGGCGGTGGTCACATGCAGGTTGTGCTTGGCAAAACATTCGATCGTGTCGCTAAATTCGCGCGCCTTGAAGCACTGCGTGACCACGTCCGGGCTCGGCGGCATCCCGGCTGAGTCGACCGCTTCGGTGGACGAGATGACCCAGGCGCCGGGGATCGCGACTCCGCTGATCGCCACCGAGTCCTTGGTCGTTTTGATGCCTTTGGCGTTACTCAGGGACCGCGCGTCGAGTTGGACGACGGTGTGGTGTGCGGGAAGGTAGTTCGGCCGTAGGACCGACGGAATGACGAACTGCACCCCGAGGAACAGAACCAGGGTCACCCCCATGGCCGTGACGGGTCGCCGCAGCACGATGCCCGCGGCGGCACCGAGGGCGAAGGTGAATGCCGCGGCGGCGAATGGCACGATGTCACGCGCTCCGAAGACCGTCGAGGAGAACGGGTTCGCTTCGATCTTGTCATACGGGCTCGCCGCCCAGGTCAGCAGCAGCCCGAGCACCCCGGTGAAAGCCACCGCGGCCAGCCCGACCACCGCGAGCTTCACCGCCAGCCAGCGGCTGCGGGTCACGCTCTGGTTCCAGGCCAGCCGGTGCGTCCCGGCGGTCAGCTCGGTGCTGATCAGCGGTGCTCCCCAGAACACGCCCAGGACTGCGGGTACCGCGATCAGCAGCAGGTCGGTGACCTGGATAATGGCGTTGTACCTGTCCTTGAACCCGTGGACGGTGTCTGCGCCGCAGCCTTTCGCCAGACAGTCCATCAGGGCGTTGTAATGCGTACGGATGTCCGCGGCCAGCAGCACCAGACAGACCGCGGCTAGGGCGAACGCGATCGCGCCGATGACCGCCTGGGTGCGGAACTGGCGCCAGGCCGTCCAGATCATCGGGTGACCGCCTCACGAGCCATGTAGGTGAGGACGAGGTCTTCGAGGTCGAGGTGTCTGACGTTCCAGTCCCCGTCGGGGATCGGCTCGGCTGACCGGGCGACGAACGTGCTCTGGCGGCCGGTGTGTTCCATCTGGATCACCTCCACGCCCGCGGGCAGGTCGGACGTGTCGCCAGGCGGGCCGATGACGCGGTAGTGCTCGGCGAGCAGGTCCTGGCACGAGCCCGCGAGCTGAACCTGGGACCTGGACAGCAGGATCAGGTAGTCGGCCACCCGTTCGAGGTCCGCAACCAGATGCGAGGAAAGGATGATCGTCCTGTCCCGGTCGGCGGCGAACTCCGTCAGACCCCGCAGGAACTCCCGCCGCGCCAGCGGGTCGAGGGCGGCGACAGGCTCGTCGAGCAGGAGCAGGTCAGGCTGCTTGGCCACGGCGAGGGTCAGCGCCAGCTGGGCACGCTGGCCGCCGGACAGCCGGCCGGCCTTCTGCTTCGGGTCGAGTTTGAGCTGTGCGATCCGCGCGTTGGCGATGGCGGAGTTCCAGCCCGGATTCATGTGGGCACCGAAACGCAGGTGGTCAGCGATCGAAAGATTCGCGTACACGGGGGTGTCCTGGGCGACGAACCCGACCCGGGCCAGCTGCCGCGGCCCGGCGGCCGGCTGTTCACCGAGAACGCGGATGGTTCCGGCGGTCGGCTTCAACTGACCGCACGCCAGGTTCAGCAGGGTGGACTTGCCGGCTCCGTTCGGCCCGACCAGCCCCACCACGTGCCCCGCGGGGATGCTCAGGGTGCAGTCGGTCAGGCCCGGCCGGTGGCCGTAGCGTTTTGTCAACGCGTCGGTTTCGAGTACTGGGATCATCGCTCCTCTTCGGCCGCGGAAAGGGTGGTCGACCGCTGGATGGCGGACACGGTGTCCACAGTGCCGGGACAGAAGGCGGACGACGTCGGGCCTGCAGGCGAATTTCCGCGTCGCCAGCTGGCCCCGGGTACACCCTGCGGAATGGGTCCCCGGACTGACGCGGGACGGCGGCCCGAGCGGCTACTGTGTGGCCGTGGAACCACCTGAACCACCTGAACCACCCCTGCACAAGCGCCTGAAGCCAGGGCACTGGATCGCGATCGACTGCGCCGTCGCGGCGCTGGGGGTGCCCGCGGCCACGCTGCTTGCGCCGGAACGGGCCGGGTCACACCAGTCGAACTGGGCCGGCGCCGGCATCGTCGTCCTGCTGCTCGCCGTGGGGCTACGGCGGTGCTGGCCGCGGGCCGTGCTTGCCCTGATCGTGGTCGCGGGGGCGGTGGCCGTCGCAATCAGCACGTCTGCCGTGCCGTGGCTGGCGGTCGCCTACGTGATGTACCTGGTCCCGTTGCGGTTTGCGCGGCGGGAGGCGCTGTGGTTACTTGCCGGTACCCTGGCGATGACCGCCGTCGGACACGCCAGCTTCCGCCACCTAGCCTACCTGCGATCTGTTCCCAACGGTGTCGGGACACTTGTGGAGAGCGCACTGTTGATCACGGTCGCGTGGACGATCGGCTACGCGGTGCGGCAGCAGCGCAGGTACGCCGCGGGCCTGCGCGAGCAGGCGGAACACCAGGCACGCGAGCAACTGGCCGAGGCCCGGCGGGCGATGAGCGAGGAACGCCTACGGATCGCTCGTGAGCTGCACGACGTGGTGGCCCACACGTTGAGCGTGATCGCCGTACAGGCGGGCGTGGCCAACCACGTCGCCGCGGAGCACCCGATCGAAGCACGCCGCGCGCTGTCGTCGATCGAGGATGTCAGCCGGGATGCCTTGCGCGAGATGCGGGCCCTGCTCGGGGTCCTGCGCGACGAGGCACACCCGGGGGCGTCAGCACGGCAGGGTGACGGTTCGGTGCCCGCACCGCGGCTGGCGGACCTGGGCACCCTGGTGGAGCGGGCCGCCAAAGCCGGTGTCCAGGTGGACCTGACCATCAGCGGTGAGCGGCCGAAGCTGTCCGCCGGCCTGGAAATGGCGGCCTACCGGGTTGTCCAGGAGGCTATAACCAACGTGGTCAAGCACGCCGCGACGGACCGCTGCCAGGTGAGCATCGCCTACCAGCCGGACGGGCTCCGCGTCGAGGTCACCGATGACGGACGAGGCGCCGACGGCACACCCGATGGCCATGGTGTCGATGGCGGTCGTGTCGCCGGCCATGGTGTCGCCGGCATGCGGGAGCGGGTGGGTATGTATGGCGGCGAACTCCGGTCCGGACCGCTGCCGGGCCGCGGCTTCCGGGTCGCCGCACGATTTCCGTTGACCACACCGGCTGCGCTGTGATCCGCGTCCTGGTCGCCGACGATCAGGCCCTGGTCCGGGGCAGCTTCCGCTTCCTGGTCGACAGCGCGCCCGACCTGGCTGCCGTCGGCGAAGCCGCGACCGGCGCGGAGGCGGTCGACCTCGCTGACCACGAAAATCCCGACGTCGTCCTCATGGACGTCAGGATGCCCGGCATGGACGGCATCGAGGCTACCCGCCGGATCTGCACCGGCCAGGCCACCTCCACCGTAAGGGTACTGATTCTTACCACCTTCGACATCGACGAGTACGTCTTCGCCGCCCTGCACGCGGGCGCGAGCGGCTTCCTCCTCAAAGACACCCCGCCGACCGACCTGCTCACCGCGATCCGCATCGTGGCCGCAGGGGACGCGCTCCTCGCCCCCCGCGTCACCCGGCGGCTCATCGAGGAGTTCACCCGCCGCCCCGAAGCAGGCCATCGGCCACCACCCGCCCTGGCGGAGACGACCGAACGGGAGCGGGAAGTCCTGACCCTCGTCGGCCTCGGCTTGTCCAACACCGAGATCGCCGCGCACCTGCATGTCAGCGTGTCCACCGCCAAGACCCACGTCGGCCGCCTGCTCATGAAACTCAACGCGCGTGATCGCGCCCAACTCGTCATCGCCGCCTACGACGCCGGTCTGGTCCTCCCGGCACCCACCGCCACAAGCCGACCTCCCCAGGCCGAAGACTGAACGCTCTCACCAGGTAGCCCGTCGCGCCTGTCCCACCGCTTGGTGGCCGGTTCGCGCGTCGAGCGCCCGGCCTGTCCATGGGGCCCGAGGCTGCGTGAGCGGGCTCGACGGTGGTCCGCGGCTTCGGGCTTCGGCCGTCTCGACCCCGGTGTTCAACCGCGTCGGCGCGTCAGCCGGCCATGGCGACGACCTACCCGCACCGCCGTCAGCCTGGCAAGACAACTGATCAGCATGCTCGCATGGTGGACGCGGCGCAGCCGTGGCGCGGCCCGGATGCAGCCGGCGGCGAGGGCACGCCGTGTCCTTCGGGTCGGTGACGCCGGATTGCGTGGCTGAGCCGCCATCCTAAACGTCCCGTACATCCCGGCTTAGGGGACAGGACTGATCTGTCCACTATAGGCCATACATGTGCCACCTCTAGACTTCATACCGATATGTATGAAATGCTGACGTCATGAGAGTACTTCGACCTTTGGTGCGGCCACGTAGCCTGATCAGGGGATTCTGGTCGACTGTGCTTCAATGATCTGATCGCGGCGCAACGGTGGCCCGCGGTCTGGCATCCGCGACGACATCATCACCTGCTTCCACCTCCGCAACTCTACGGCAGTGGTACTCCACAGTTGCGTCCGAGATCGGCAGGATTGCCGCGACGGTTCGAGGCCGTCGTATCGCGCTGTGACCACCGGGACGAGTGAGGATCTGGACGGCCTGATGCACTGACCGGTGCCACCCTCTCGCTCAGATGCGGCAACAGCGCCCGAATCCGATGAACGCAAGTATCACTGGAACTTTTGGGGAGGAAGAACAAGTGGCTCCTGGGAACAGGATAGAAGAGCATGCAGGCGATGGCTGGTCCTACCTGAAAAGACTGCAGAACGAACTGCGGAACACCACCGTGGAGCTGCTCCCCATCAGTTCCCTCACGGCATCTGAATCACTCCGCGTGGCCGGCGAGGTGGGACCTCATGTCGAGATGCTGGCCGATACGGATGCCGTGTTGCCGCCGATTGTCGTGCATCGGGGGCCGATGAAGGTAGTCGATGGAATGCATCGTCTGCGCGCCGCATCGATCCGCGGCGAGGAACATATCAGGGCACAGGTCTTCGAAGGCACCGACGAGGACGCGTTCCTCCTAGCGGTCGCCGCCAACGTCACACATGGCCTGCCGCTCAGCATGGTGGATCGAGTGGCCGCTGCCCAGCGTATCATAGCGGGCCGCCCGCAGTGGTCGGACAGGGCCGTGGCTTCGGTGGTCGGAGTTTCCGCGAAGAAGATCTCGGAAATTCGCCGAGGCCTGGCGGAGACCGTCCCTCAGTTCACGAACAGGATTGGTCTGGACGGACGGACGAGGCCGCTGAGCTGCGTGGAGGGAAGGGAGCGGGCCAGCGAGCTGATCAAAGTAAACCCCACCGCCTCTCTTCGTCAGATCGCAAAGGAGGCCGGAATCTCCCCGGCCACGGTTGCGGACGTGAAGAGGCGAGTTCTCCGCGGAATTAGCCCGGCCCCCGCGAAGCGGCGGGGCATCAACACGGAAGACCGCAGGCAGCGAATAGTGATTCGTAAAAGTCTCGGACTCCAAGGAAAGACGTCGCTGGATGAACTGCACTCTCTCTTCGACTCTCTGCGGAGAGATCCGTCGCTGAGGTACAACGAAATCGGAAGAATGGTGCTTCACCTCTTGAACTACTGTGCGGTCACAGCCCGGGAGAAGGAAAAGATCATCGAGAACGTTCCGCCACACTGCAGAGCCTCCCTGGCCGACCTCTTCCTTGGGTATGCCGACATCTGGCGTCTGTTCGCGGCGGAGCTCACGGACGGCAAGCACCTGGTAACTTGCTGAGAAGGTCTCGCACGTGCATTGAGCCTTTTCCATCTTGGCTTCTTTAGCGGCCGTCGTGCTCCAGTACGAATATCGCTTGGGCGAATGATCCGACCTTGTGGGGGCAGGCGCGAAACCAAGGCCTCGCCAAGATCGCTTTGTGTAGCGATCTATCATGTTAGGTTGCGAGGAAGACGAGGGCCAGGTTGCGGTCGCGGGCGATGAACTCGGTTGTCTCCTTGATCTTTGTAACGCCATGGATGCGGAAGGGGCTGAAGGATTCCCACTTTCGTGGACAGTCCTTAGTGAGCCATTTCCCGTAACGACCTATCACGTTCCGCAAGAGTCACGGAGTGTGACTAGTCTCGTATGCGGGACGGGGACGGGGACGGGGACGGTGAAAGGCGAAACGCGTGGCCCCGGTAGGAAGTGGTCCTTCCACAGATCGACTTCCGAGAGGCCCAGCGTCTTCTATGAGTGTCACATACACCGCCGAGCTGCCCCTCGGCGATCGCACTGTCATGCGCCTGGCCCTGCTGCTGGTCGCGGAACGTAAGCGGAAGGGGGCTCGCAAGCTCTCCCCCTGGGAACAGGCCGTGTTCGTCCTGCGGTGGTTCTGCGACGGGACGCGGGTCAGGCAGTTGTGCACGACCACAAGATCGGCAAATCGGTCGGCTACCGCTGCCTGCACGAGGGCATCGCGGTGCTGGCCTGGCAGGCCCCCGACCTGCGCAACGCGCTGCTCGCGGCCAAGGCCGCGGGCTACGACCTGTGGTGGTCCGCCAAGATTCACAACCACGGCGGCAACGTCCAGCTCGTCTCCGCCCCCGACGACGGCTTCCCGCTGTGGACCTCCGACGTCCGCCCCGGCCGCGAGCACGACATCACCGCGCTGCGCGCCTCCGGCGCACTGCCGGTGCTGGCCGAGTGGACCGCCGACGTCCTCACCGACCTCGGTTACGAAGGGCTACGGGACCAGGTCGCCGTCCCGTACAAGAAGGCCAAGGGCAAGACCCTGCCCGACGGCCACAAACAGCACAACCGGATCCACAACGCCCTGCGGGCTGTCGGCGAACGCCATCCTTAAGCACTTCAAGGCCCTACGGAACGTCAGCCTCGACCCCTGGAAGATCGGCCAGATTGTGAAGGCAGCTCTCGTCATCCTCCACACCGAGCACCACCGCACCACCTGACGACCACCGCTGGAACACGCCGTTGTGGTTACACGCCGCAACGGATGGTTGCAGGGAAAGGCTCGTTATGCTGCGCGATCACCTTTTTTGTCAAATTCTTCCTCGAACTCGACGGGGGTGAGATAGCCGATCGTGGAATGGATCAGCAACCGATTGTAGTACACTTCGATATACTCGAAGACCCCGATTCTGAGGCGTTCGACGGTGTCGAAGGGGTGGAGGTGGATGAACTCCTTCTTCACAGGGTGTCGCCTGAATCGGCCAATGGCGAGAGCGCTTTTGGGCATGCCTCGACGGCCGCGGGAGCGGCGCGGCCGTGGGCCTGAGGGTGGTGGTTGTCTCTGGTGGGACGGGGTTTCTCGGGATCGCCGATGGGAGGTCTGGGCGTGGGTGTTGTCGGCCGGCGCGGCGATGTCCGTGATGCCCCGAGATCGGCGGGTGATGCCGGGTAATTAGGTGTGCGGCTTTCGGGGTTTAATAGGCGTGCTGTCTGTTTTCTTGCCCGGATATGGGCTGGTTCGCCATTGACTGTCGGTCCTATGATGATTCGTAGGTTTCCGTGGT
>NZ_CAUVXP010000161.1:0-567 GCF_963555955.1 Protofrankia sp. Cas3 | reverse complement strand
CTGGTCCGGACAGCGTTCTGCGGAACAGTTTCGCGATGTTGTCGGTGAGGGTGATGAGTTTCCATTCGGCGTCGGCGGCAGCCAGGCCGACGCAGATG
Source organism: Protofrankia sp. Cas3 (assembly GCF_963555955.1). NCBI lineage: Bacteria > Bacillati > Actinomycetota > Actinomycetes > Frankiales > Frankiaceae > Protofrankia > Protofrankia sp. Cas3. The sequence goes on along the minus strand of NZ_CAUVXP010000161.1, from coordinate 469 downwards.
AACTGGCGGATGTCGCGGTTGTTTTTAACCTGTCCGAATCCGGTTTCGACGGTGGCGGCGCGGCGCCGGTAAGTCGCTTTTCCCAGGCGGTGTCGAGAATCCAGTCGATGCGGTCGGCGGGGGTCAGGCCGCCGGGACCGGGGCGGCGTTGCTGTGGCGGGCCCCGACCGGCCTGGTCCTCCCCGTCGTGACGGTGCTGGCCGATGGGACCTACCTGACCCTGCTGATCAACCCGCGTGTGCAGGGTGCCCGCCGGGCGCGTCTGCTGGCGGCGGCCCGGGCCGGTGAAGCGCTCGACCCGACCGACGCCCACCTGGTCCGGGTCGTGGAAGACGACGTGCCCGACCGGGACGGCAACGGCACCGGCGAACTGATCGTCCTGCTGGCCACCATCGGCGACCCGGCCGCCGCCCACGCCGACGAACTCGCCGCGGCCTACCACCAGCCGTGGGAGGAAGAAACCGCCAAC
>NZ_CAUVXP010000160.1:0-13651 GCF_963555955.1 Protofrankia sp. Cas3 | reverse complement strand
AGGACCGGCACCTGTGCCGGCACCGCGCGGAGAAGCGGGAACCCACCCGAAGCTCACGCCCACAGCGGTGTAGCAGACGGGAATCTCCGCCCTTCAAGGCGGAGAGGATGTCAACGGTTGACGACGAACGCGGCGACATCGCGCGCCGGGCGATCGGCAGGCGCCTGCGCCGGGTGCCCGATGCCGACGGCACCCATGGGCTGCCACTGCGCCGGCAGCCCCAGGACGGCGCGGACCACGTCCGGGCAGAACAAGGTACTCGAAACCCAGCATGATCCCAGGTCGTCCGCGGCCAGGCAGACCAGCATGTTCTGGACGCCGGCACCCATCGCGACCAGGAACATCCGCTCCTCCGCGGCGGCCCGCCGGCTGTCCGGGTAGGCGTGGGCGCCGTCGGTGACCAGGCACGGGATGACCAGGACGGGCGCACGGCGCAGCACGTTCCCGCGGGCGAGCCGCCGGGCGACCGCCGCCTCGTCGAAGCCGTCGGCGGTCAGGTCCGCGGCCCAGGCGGTGGCCATCGCGTCAAGGAGCTGGTCGCGGGCCTGCGTCACGACCACGAACCGCCACGGTGCGGTGTGGTGCGGTGCGGGCGCGGTCAGGGCCGCCGCGAACGCACGCTCGATGGCGGCCGGATTCACCGGCCGGTCGCTGAACTCGCGGATGGTCCGCCGAGCGCTGACCGCCGCCCGCTGGGCTTCGGCGGTGCCGAGCCGGAACATGTCCTCAGCCGCCGGGCGTACCAGTGCCCGGACCCCGCGACCGTCGTCGGCGCGCGCGCGGAATCCGCGTACGAGCGCCACCGGCACTCCGGTCAGCTTCCCTTTGACCAGGTCGGCGGCGGCAGCCAGCTCATCCGCCTCGGCGATCTCGGTCATGCCGAGTTCGTTGCCGTACGGGTCGACATCGCCGACGTGGCTGCGCAGGGCGGCCATGCCCGCGACGCCGATGGCATGGTCGGTCAGGCCGGCCCGCCATGGCCGACCGGTGGTGTCGCTGACGATGACGGCGACGTGCACGCCCAGGCGCGCGTGCAGCCCGTCCGCCAGCGCCCGGGCGCTGGCATCCGGGTCGACCGGCAGCAGGGCGATCTCATCCTTGATCACATTGGATGCGTCCACCCCGGCGCTGGCGATGACGAACCCGTGCCGGGTCTGCACGATCCGGGTCGGCCCCCGCCGCGCCACCTCGCGGACGGTTTCGGCCTCGACGGCGGCCAGGCGGGCCGCCTCCCGGTCGCCGTCGACGCGGAGGAGTCGTCCTTCCGCCTTTGAGACGATCTTCGAGGTGACCACGAGGATGTCGCCGTCGCGTAGGTGGAGCTCGCGGGTGGACAGTGCCGTCACGATGAGCGCGCAAAGGTCGTCACCGGCGCGTACCTCACCGATTCCGGTCACGGCGATGATTTCCAGCGCGTCAGACACCGGCGAGCTCCAGGGCGGCGCGCACGATCTCGACCGTTGCCGCGACGTCGGTCATCAGCAGTGGACGGGCCTTCACGGTGACCCCGGGCACCTCGGTGCCGGTGTCGGCGGTGTCGACCAGCCAGCCGTCGAGAATCCCGTCGCCAGGGGCGGCGCGCCGGCGGGCACCGTAGTGGGTAGCCACGGCGCCGGCGCTGGTGGCCACACCGATCGCGGTGAGACAGGCGTCCGCCATACCGCGCACGGGTGCACCGCCGATGATCGGCGATATGCCCACGACCGGTGCGGGCGTCTGCGCCAGCGCCGCTCGCACCCCGGGCACCGCGAGGATCGACCCGATGGACACCACCGGATTCGACGGCGGGAGGAGCACGACATCGGCGTCGGCGAGCGCGTCGAGAACGCCGGGCGCGGGTTGCGCGGCTTCGGCACCCACCGAAATGATCTCCAGGGCTGGTGTGGCGGCACGCATCCGCAGCCACCACTCCTGAAAATGGATGGCTCGACGGCCTTCGTCGGTCTCCACGACGACATGCGTCTCAACCCGTTCGTCGCTCATCGGCAGCAGCCGGATGCCGGGCTTCCACCGTTGGCAGAGTGCCGCGGTGACCTCGGTGAGCGGGTAGCCGGCGGCAAGCATCCGGGTGCGCACGAGATGGGTGGCAAGATCGCGGTCGCCGAGGCCGAACCAGGTGGGACCCACCCCGTAGGCCGCCAGCTCCTCTGCCACCGTGAACGTCTCGCCGTGGCGACCCCAGCCACGCTCGGGGGAGATACCACCGCCGAGGGTGTACATGACGGTGTCGAGATCAGGGCAGATCCGCAGGCCGTGCAGGGTGATGTCGTCACCGGTGTTGCCGATCACGGTGATGTCTGCGTCCGGTAACGCCGCCTGCACCCCGACCAGGAAGCGGGCGCCACCGATGCCACCCGCGAGAGCTGTGATCTTCACCTGATCCTCACGTCCCGCCATCCTGCCATCGGTCGGCCTTTTAGGAGGCCGCTGAACAACGTCTGTCCGGCTCGCGTCCCCCCGCATCCCACCTGGCGTCGTTGTCGTCGGCCCGGATAGAACACCACTATCCGGGCCTCCTCCGCCTCGCCAGCCGGGCGCGGACGGCCCGCTCGCGGATCGAACGCCGTTATTCAGCGGCCTCCTAGGACGAGACGGTCGCTTGCGCCCGCTCTTGCGGCTGGGGGGTTGTGAACGCCGCCAGCAGGTAGCGTACGAGGCTGCTGGTGGGTCGCGCGGGAGCAGGGTTGGCCAGGCCACCTTCGATGGTGGCCACGACCGCGTCCGCGGCGATTTCCCGGTCGGGTTCGGCCACCCGGTCTGTGACCGTGGCCAGCGCGAGGTCGTGGAGCCAGGCGTGCAGTCGTTCGTGATACTCCATGACCGCGGCTGAGTGTGGCGCTCGTTCGGCCACGCACGGGTGCAGGGATCGTCGGCGTTCGACCGAGTCGAGGGCGGCGAACAACTTCGCGGCCGGGTCGCCGGTGAACGTGTCGATCCGGTCGACCTCACCGTCGAGGAGTCTGTTGAGGACCGCAGCGAACGCGTGGTCCTTCGACCGGAAGTACCAGTAGACCGAACCCGGTTCGATGCCTGCGGCCCGTGCGATTTCGGCGATGGATGTGGCGGCGAAGCCCCGGGCGAGGAACTGCTGTTCAGCAACGGCCAGCAGCGCGTCAATCCGCTCCTCGCGCGGAACTTCCTGGCGGTTACGCGGCACCTGATCAGCTTAACGACCCCGGGACCCGCGGGTCGCGGGAAGGCGGGAGGCCCAGGTCTACTGATCGTGTCCGAACGTAGTGGATGATCTTATTGTCTTCTATCTCTTGATTCTCCTTCGAGAGAGTGGTGAGACTGAGGGCGCGCGCCGACCGGCGCACCGGATCAGCGCACCGGATCAGCGAGTGGTGCCAGGCGACCGCACGTCCGCCACGGCGTTTGTCGGCGGCCCCGACATCCCGCACCCGGTGCTGGAACAGCGGAAGGACGGTCCATGCCTGAGAACATCAAGAAGCCGCCGATCGTGATGAAGCCGGTGATCGCGTTGAAGCCGCCGATCGTGATGAGGCACAGCCTCGACGCTGTCACCGCAACCCTGGCCCGGGCGCTGGCTGGCGCGCGTCATCCGCAGGTGGAGGCCGCCAGGCGGTCCGAGCTGCGCCAGCGGGCGGGCCGGTCCCCGACGCAGCGCGACGCCGCGTCAAAGCGTTGCGACCAACTCGCCGCCCGGTGCCGTACCTACCACACCCTTGGCGTCGTTGGTGGGTTCCGCGCAAGCAGCCCACCGTGTCCGGGTCGGACGGGATGACCGGCTGACCCGGGGTCTCCTGGCGCCTGCGGGCCGGCGGACGCTGTCGACGGCGCCGACCGCAGGAGACCGACAGATGATTATTGAGGTTCGGGTGAGCAGATGACGAAATCATGGAAGTCGGATAGCGGTTCGGCCGGCGGTTCGGCCGGCGGTGGCGCGCGTGAGTCCGCACGGCCGGTGCCGGCCGTCATGCCGGCCGTCATGGCGGACCCGCTCGTGCCCGGTGCTGCGGCCCTGCGCCGTGCGCTGCGGCGGGCCCGTGACGGCGTGGTCCTCGACGCGGTGGAGGCGGCCGTCCTGATGGCCGCCCGCGGGGAGGATCTCGCTGACCTGTCCCGGTCGGCCGCGCGGGTCCGTGACGCGGGCCTGCGCTCCGCCGGGCGTCCGGACACGATCACTTACTCGCCCAAGGTGTTCATCCCGCTGACCCGGTTGTGTCGGGACAGGTGTCACTACTGCACCTTCGCGACCGTCCCGCAGCGGTTGCCCGCTCCCTTCCTGACCCTCGACGAGGTCGTCGACATCGCCCGCCGGGGTGCGGCGGCCGGCTGCGCGGAGGCGTTGTTCACGCTGGGTGATCGTCCGGAGGACCGCTGGCCCGCTGCACGCGACTGGTTGGATTCCCATGGCTATGAATCGACCCTGGGATACCTGCGGGCCGCGGCCATCGCCGTCCTGGAGGAGACAGGGCTGTTGCCGCACCTGAACCCGGGTGTCCTGTCCTGGGCGGAGCTGGCTCGGCTCAAGCCGGTCGCGCCGTCCATGGGCATGATGCTGGAGACGACCGCGGCCCGGCTGTGGTCGACGCCGGGCGGACCGCACTACGGCTCACCCGACAAGGAGCCGGCGCGCCGACTGCGGGTGCTGGAAGACGCCGGTCGCCTGGCTGTGCCGTTCACCACCGGCCTGCTGCTGGGGATCGGCGAGACCCGCGTGGAACGGGCCGAGACCCTGTTTGCGATCCGGGGTGTGGCCCGACGCTACCGCGGCATCCAGGAGGTGATCGTCCAGAACTTCCGGGCCAAGGACGACACGGCGATGCGGGGCGAGCCGGACGTCGGCGCGCAGGAACTTGCGGCCGCGGTCGCGGTCGCCCGGCTCGTTCTCGGGCCGTCCATCCGCATCCAGGCACCGCCGAACCTGGTCGACGTCGACGAATGCGCGCTGTTGCTGGCCGCGGGCATAGACGACTGGGGCGGGGTGTCGCCGGTCACACCGGACCACGTCAATCCCGAACGCCCCTGGCCGGCGGTTGAGACGCTGGCCACGCTCACGCGGGCGGCGGGCTTCGCGCTGCGGCCGCGACTGACCGCCTACCCGCCATATCTCGACGAACCCTGGCTGGACCCGCGGCTGCGATCCCATGTCGACGCCCTGGCCGGTCCGGATGGTCTGTTGCGGGCCGGAGCCGCCGCGGTCGGCCGTCCATGGCAGGAACCCGACGGCGGCCTCGCCGACGGCGGCCGGGTCGATCTGCACGCAGCCATCGACGTCACCGGCCGCCAGGCCGACCGCCGAGCGGACTTCGCCTCGGTGTACGGCGACTGGGACATCCTGCGCGAGCAGGTCAGCGCAGCCGGTACGGGTGCTGACGGGGTCGTCGGCACGGGGGCGCGTGCGCGTGCGGGGGCGCCGGTGCGTCTGGACGACGCGGAGCGGACCGCGCTGCGCCACGCCAGCGGTGACCCGGCGGGGATCAGCGACGCGGACGCCCTGGTGCTGTTCGGCGCGGCCGGCACGGCCCTGGAGGAGCTCTGCCGGCTCGCGGACGACCTGCGCCGGGACACGGTCGGTGAGGACGTGACCTACGTCGTCAACCGGAACATCAATTTTACGAATGTCTGCTACACGGGGTGCCGGTTCTGCGCGTTCGCACAGCGGCGCAACGACGTCGACGCCTACACCCTGTCCCAGCAGGAGGTCGGTGTCCGGGCCGAACAGGCGTGGGCGGTGGGCGCGACCGAGATCTGCATGCAGGGCGGCATCCACCCGGACCTGCCGGGGACCGCGTACTTCGAGCTGGCCCGCGAGATCAAGCGGCGGGTGCCCGGTCTCCACCTGCACGCCTACTCTCCGATGGAGGTCGTCAACGGCGTCACCCGGACCGGTCTGTCCATCCGCGACTGGCTGACTGCCGCTCGTGAGGCCGGTGTCGACTCGATCCCCGGAACGGCCGCGGAGATCCTCGACGACGACGTGCGATGGGTGCTGACCAAGGGCAAGCTGCCGACCTCGACCTGGGTGGAGATCATCACAACCGCGCACGAGGTGGGCCTGCCCTCCTCGGCCACGATGATGTACGGGCACGTGGACACACCGACGCAGTGGGTGGCTCACCTGCGGCTGCTGCGCCGCATCCAGGAGCGCACCGGGGGGTTCACCGAGTTCGTGGCGCTGCCGTTCGTCCACCACAGTTCGCCGATCTATCTGGCCGGCGTGGCCAGGCCCGGTCCCACCGTCGGTGAGAACCGGGCGGTGCACGCGATGGCCCGGTTGTTGTTGCACGGCGCGATCGACAACATCCAGTGTTCGTGGGTGAAGCTCGGTCCGGACGGCTGTCAGCAGGTCCTCCGTGGCGGGGTCAACGATGTCGGTGGAACCCTCATGGAGGAGACGATCAGCCGCATGGCGGGTTCCGAGCACGGGTCGGCCCGATCCATCGCCGAGCTGGAGGCTATGGCAGCCGGGGCGGGCCGGCCTGCACGCCAGCGCACCACGACCTACGGAGCCGTCGGCGCGGAGCGGTTCGCCGCGGCCCGCCGGGATGTCGTGGTCGAGCCTTCCGCCGCCGCCGGTAGGGTACTTCCGATCATCTCCTGACGGGTCCTGGGTCCCGACTTCGTCGTGCCGGTGAGTTGATCGACTGTCCTGTCGGACAATGGGCCCAAAGCTGGGGTCTACCGTCGGGATGCCGGGCCGGCCGGGCCGCGATCGCCGCTCGCGGGTCGTTGCACCGGCGGCGACGGCCTGCGTTCAGCTCCGGTGTCCCGGTGTCCCGGTGTCCCGGTGTCCCGGTGTGGGTGGCCGGTCGCTGAGCTCGTCGGTCGGCGCCTCGGTAGCACCGTGTCCACGGAAGTCTGGTGGATGAGAGGAGATGTCATGAGAAGGACAATTCATGACGGATTTATGCAATTCCGGACGGTAAGATGGGCTGGTCAGGGGGTGCGAGGGGCTGATGTGTGTCGCTCAGGGCTGCGAACAGGGACCCTCTGTAATGACATCTTGCTACCGTGAGCTATTGTCTGATCGCTGGTTGTAGAAGATGTTGCGCTGGTGGGGTTGACGTCGCCGAGTTCGGCGCGTGTAATTACCGGCGTGTCATTTCCCCCGCCGGTGGGGAAAGTGCGATAAAGCGCTTGCCCCACCGGTGTGGACACCAGTCACCTGCGCGCCGGCGCCCGGGGGGTGGCCGACCGCACCGCGACGGGTCTGGAGGAGTCCACATGGAACGCACCGACGCGGGCGCCCACATCGTCCTCGCCGAAACGCACCGGTCACGTACCGGGTTGTCCGCCGGGACGGCCGTTGACCGGTGGCCAGGGCAGGCCGACCCCGGTCACCAGGCCGGTGGGGAGCTGATTGCTGTCGAATTTGATCTAAATGCGGCCTACGACGACGAACCTGCCAAGTCGGCGCATGCCGATGACGCGGCAATCGTCGAGCATCGTGATCATAGCTCGGCTGATGTCATCAAGATCGGCATGGACGACATCTTCGCGGACCCACCGGAGTGGCAGGAGCGCGCACTGTGCGCCCAAACCGATCCGGAGGCGTTCTTTCCGGAGAAGGGCGGCTCGACCCGCGAGGCCAAGCGCATCTGCTCGGGCTGCGAGGTCAGGGACGAGTGCCTCGAATACGCGCTCGAAAAGGATGAACGGTTCGGGATCTGGGGTGGGATGTCCGAGCGGGAACGGCGCCGGTTGCGCCGCCGGGCGGTCTGAGCGTCCCGCCGCGGAAGCCGGCTGGAAGCCATCCGGCGCGTGGTGACCGCTCGGTCGCATGCAACGGGCGCCGCACCGACGGCCGGGCCGAGTCCGTCCGTGCCGGGTCGTGGCCCGGACCGCCCGGCGGTCGGCCTGGATGCGGTCGATCTTGATGCCGTCGATGTGGTCGCGCTTGTGGTGATGTCGGCGCCGGGACCGGCACCGTCACGCAGCGCGCTGCGCGGGCAGACCCGTGTGCCGGACCAGGTGATCATGGTGGAGGTGGGCGGGGACGATTCGCCGGGGCGCACCTACGGTTCCATGGTTACCGAGGCTCTCGCGATGGCGGGCACGGCGCCAGCCGAGGGATTCCTGTGGTTGCTACCCGCTGATGCGGTGCCGGCCCCCGACGCGCTGGAGCGGTTGCTGACCTATGCCCTGCTGGACCCGGGCGCCGCCGTGATCGGCCCGCACGTACTCGACCGGGTGGACCACCGGGTGGAAGTCGACGACGCAGGGCACGACACCGTCCGGGACGTCCTCGCGGTCTCACTGACGGGCGCGCTTGTCAGCGCCCGAGCATGGCATCTCCTCGGCGGGCTCGACCCTGAGCTGCCTACCGCGTTCGACATCGACTTCTGCTGGCGGGCGTGGCGCGCCGGGATGCGGGTGGTGGTTTTTCCGCCCGCCACGATCCGCCGTGCGCCGGCCGTCGGCGGCGAACGGGACCCATGCCTCGACCGGCTCGACCGGCTCGACCACCGGACAGTCCGGCGGGACGAGCTGCGGGTTCGACTGGCCAACATCGGGGCGGCGCGGGTTGTGCCGGCGTGGCTGTGGCTGGTACCCGGCGGGCTCGCGCGAGGTGCCGGGGCTGCCGCCCGGGGCCGGGCCCGGCGTGGGCGTGCTGAGGTGGCCGCGGCTGTGGAGGTGTTCAGTCGTCCCGGTTGGCTGCGCCACGCGCGCCGCCGTCGGGCAGCGTGCGCCCGGGTGCCCGCGCGTGCCCTGCGTCCGCTGTTCACCGCCCGGGGCAGCCGGTTGCGCGCGGTCTGGGAGCCGCTGTCCGGTCTTTGTGCCCGTCTTGGATGGGCGGGGCAGCGTGAATGGGCGGGGCAGCGTGGCCGGGCGACCGGGCCGGGGCTGGTCCTGGCCGCAGCGCTCGCTGTCGTGACGATGTGCGCCGCACGTTTCCTGGCGGGTCCCGGCTGGGGCCCGGGGACGGCGGGCTTCGGGATGCCCGGGGTTGCCGCGCCGCTCCCGCTGCCCGATGGTGCCGGCGACCTGTGGTCGGCCGTGCTGTCCGGTTGGCGGCCCGGTGGGCACGGTAACCCCGGTGTTCCCGGTATTTTCCAGTCGACGGTGCATGGCACGCTGCCGGCCGCGCCGTGGCTGGTGGTGCTGGCCCTCCTCGCGACTGTGCTCGGCGGCAAACCGTGGCTCGCCGCCGATGTCGTCCTGCTCGCCGGACCGATGCTTGCGGGCCTCGCCGCCTATGTCGCGGCTGGGCAGCTCCGGCGCGGCCCGGGCGGGCCGCTCACCGGCCAGCGGGCGTCGACGGGCCGATGGGCGGGTGATCATTGCCGGGTTCGAGCGGTCATCGCGGCGGGATATGCGCTCGGCCCACCCATGACCTGGGCGGTTGCCGTCGGGCGGGTGGATGTCGTCCTTGCGCTGATAACGGTCCCGGGTGTACTCGCGGCCGCGGTGCCGGTGGTGGCGGGTCCGGCGCCGCCCGGGTCTGCGAGCAATCTGGGATGCGGCTGGCCCGCCGCTCGTGGCCTTGCGGTGCGGCTGCTCATCGCGGTCATGTGCTCGCCGTCGCTGTTCGTGTCCGCCGTGGTCGGCCTTGCCGGTGGAACACTGGTGCTGCGTCGCGCCCGCCGACTGCTGTTCGTGCTCGTCCCGGCCGCCGTGGCGGCGGTCGGGCTGTGGCCTTGGCGCGGGGCGGTGATGGACGATCCCGGTGCGCTGTTCACGGCGGGAACCCTCGGCATGCGTGACCCCGCATCGGGCTGGCTTGGCGGGTCCATCCCGGCTTCGGCGCAGGCCGCCGATCTGACCGGCTCCGATCTGACCGCCGCCCATCTGACCGCCGCCCATCTGACCGCCGCCCATCTGACCGCCGCCCATCTGACCGCCGCCCATCTGACCGTCGCGCTGCTCGTACCCGCCGCACTCGCGGGCGTCATCGGGGTTGTCCGGGCCGACACCCGACGGCCGGTGCTCGCGGCCTGGGGCGTTGTCCTGATCGGCTTGGTCGGTGCCGCTGTGGAGCGGCACCTGTGCGGCGCCGACCGTGACGACGTGGCGGGCGCGCAACTCGGGGTTGTCGTCGCCGGGTTGCTCCTTGCCGCGACGCTCGCGGCGTCGGGAGCGCGTGCGGCGCTGCGGCGTCATCCCTTCGGCTGGCGGCAGTTCGTGGCCGTGGCCGTCGGTGGAGCAGTGGTTGCGAGTCCGGTTGCCGGCGGCTTCGCGTTCCTGTGGGGCGGTGAGGTCGCACGCGGTGCCGCCGCACGTGACAGCGGCGTGGTGGCGTCCGCGGTCGCGGTCGCGACGGCTGCCGGGCGGACTGCCGGCGTCCTGATACTGCGTCAGTCGTCCCAGGGCTCCCCGGTCGCCTACACCTTGACCGGCGCCCGCGGCCCCCGCCTCGCCGACCCCGTCGGGACGACGCGGATCATCCCGACGGTCCCGACCGGGCACACCGTCGACGACAGCACGGTCGAGGCGATTGTCGGTGATCTGACGGTGGGGGGGAGCTGGGGTGCAGGTGAGCTCGCGGCCCTGGCCGTGCGAGCGGTCGTCGTCCCGTTTCCGGATGCGCCACCGTCGTTGACCGCCGTACTCGACGCGGTACCGGGGCTCGTGCGCGAACAGGTGCTCGCAGACGCCATGGTCTGGCGCGTGGTTCCGGCGGGGCCGGTGAACCTGCCCGCGGCGACACCGCACGCGGGATCGCGGCCATGACCGGACGGATCCGGCTCCTGCGCCGGGCGGCATCGGTCGTGGTTGGCGGCACCCTCGCCCTGGTGGCCGTGTGGTGCGTCGCGGTGTTCATCGAGCCGACGGACGGGAGGCGGCCGCGGCCGGTCCCAGCGGCGGGGTTCCCGATGCCGATCACGTCGGCGACGTTGCTGTGCCCGGATCTCAGACCGCCGGCGGGGTCCGCGGTCACGGTCGACGTCGCGACCGCCGGTGGCGGGGTGAGCGCGACGGTGCCCGCACCGGGATCGGGCCGCGGACCGGTGCTGGACGGGCAGGTCCAGCTGTCCGCGGGCGACAAGGTCAGGAATCTTCATTCCGGTCCGGTCCGGCGGCGGGCGTCGGTCCAGGTGAGTGGCGGCGAGCCGCTGGCTGTCCGCGCGAGCGGCCCCGCGGCAGCCGGGTTGAGCGCGACGGTGACCGCACCGGGAGCGGGCGGCCGCGCATCGGTGATCGCTCGCTGCGACCGTCCCAGAAGCGAGTTCTGGCTTGTCGGTCCTGCCACGGTGGCCGGTCGGGACCCGCTGGTCGTCCTCACCAACCCCGAGGCCACACCCGCGCGGGCACAGATCACCGTGTTCGCCGACGGTGGTGCAGACAGTGGTGCAGACAGTGGCGCGGGGGCCACCACCGGCGTTGTCGTGCCGCCGCGGGCGAGCGTGACCCGTCGCCTGGCGACCTGGGTGCCGGACGCCGACGCCACCGTGGTGCGGGTACAGGTGCGTGACGGGCGTCTGGCCGCCCTGGTCCTGGACCGTGCCGGCGGCCCGTTCGCACGGGACTCGACCGTGGTGCCCGTGGTGGCCGGTGCCGGGCCGGCGGGCTCCCTGCTCCTTGCGGGCGCGGCAACGGGCGTCGGTGACGCGCGGGTCGTCGTAGCCGCTCCCGAGGCGGCGGCGGTGATCCGGCTGGATCTGTTGACACCGTCTGCGAGTTACATTCCGGTGGGTTTCGCGGACCTGCGGGTGCCACGTGGCGGCGTGATCCGGTTACCGGCCCTGCCCGGCGGAGCCGGCGTGGCGGCGCTGCGGTTGACGGTGCGCTCCGGTGGTCCGGTGATCGCTGCCCTCGGCCTGCCCATGCCGGCCGCCGGACCGGGGCAGGCCGGGTTTGGGCAGCCCGGCCTGGCCCCGGCACCGGGATACCGGTGGGTCGGCCCGGCGGATGTGATTCACCCTGTTTCGACGGCGGCCACGCTGCTTCCCCCCGCCACCGGCCAGGGGGTGAGGACCCTGGTGCTCACAGCACCGGACACGGCCGTGACTGTCTGGTTCGACGGGACTCCGGTTGCGGTGCCGGCCGGACGCACGGTGGCGGTCGGGCCGGGGAACGCGACTCGGATGGTTACCCAAGGTGGTCCACTGGTGGCGGCGCTTACCGTCGGTTCGGGTGCTGGCAGCTCTGTTCTCACCCTCTCTTCGGCACCGCGGACGGTGTCGGCGCCGGCACTGGTCCACGACCCTCGGGCCGCTTTTCGCCGATAGGTCCGGGTCACCGGCGAACCCGGCCAGGTGATTATGATCTACCCGGGTGAGGTGCCCTGCCCGGGTGAGGCGAGGAACACGCGGCCGACGCCGGCGAGCCCGAGCTGCGTCGATGCCGGCGACCCTGGGGCGACCACCGCAGCCTGGCCGCGTTGCAGCCGGATGACGTCGGTGCCCGTGCCGTATACCTCGATGGCGCCTTCGGTGACCAGCAGGACGGCTGGACGCGTGACCGGCATGTGTCCGTCACAGGCCGTTCGTCCACCGGCCGGGGACGCATCTGCCGGTCGGTGACAGATCGCCTCGGCCAGCAGGAAGTCGTCCACCGGCACATCCCAGGTACGCACGGTGAGACCAGCCGTCGCCAGCATTGTCCGGGGGGCGAGTACCGGCGCCGGGGTTGGCCTCGGGTCGAGAACATCGAGCAGCTCGTCCACGTCGATGTGTTTCGGCGTCAGCCCACCGCGCAGCACGTTGTCCGACGTTGCCATGATCTCGATGCCGACACCGTGGACATAGGCGTGCAGCAGGCGCGCGGGCTGGAACAATGCCTCGCCCGGCTGGAGCGCCACGTCGTTGAGCAGCAGCGCCGCGGCGATCCCCACATCACCGGGGTGTGCCGCGGCGAGGCGGCCCACCAGGTCGGCGGCTGCCGCCACATCCGGGTCCACGGGTGGTCGCAGCGCGGCGGCGGCCTCGACCAGACCGCTGGTGAAGGCATGCGCCTGTTCGGCCGGCATCGTCAGCAGCGTGCGCAGAACCGTCGCGGCTCCGGTGGACGGGTTCGCGTCCAGCGGCGTGAACGCGGCAGTCAGTGGCGGGTGACCGAGGCCACACACCACGGCGAGGGTCCGTAGCGGGTCACGGACTCCGGCGAGCGCGCGAAATGGCGTGAGCGCGACAATCAGCTCGGGTTTGTGATTACGGTCCCGATAGCGGCGCCAGGTGGCGTCGCGCGGAACGCCGCACCTTTCCTCGTCGTCAAAGCCGGTTCGCGCCCGTGCCGCGTCCGGGTGGACCTGCAACGAGAGCGCCTTCTCCGCGGCGAGAACCTTCAGCAGGAAAGGCAGCGGGCCCACGACATCGACTGCCGGCCGCAGCCCGCCGACGGTCTCGACCTCGGATGGGGCGCCCGGATGGGTTCCCAGCCAGAGCTCCGCGGCCGGTTGGCCGGTGGGGGCCTCGCCGAGCAGGTCGTAAATGGCGGTGGGCGAGCCCCAATCATAGTTGCGCACCCGACCGAACAACCGCAGGATCCGGTCGGGCTTTCCGACGGTCACTGGTGCCCGTCCTCCTTGTGAACTGTTCGAATCGCACGGTCGCGCAAGAATCGGAGGCTCCGGGCGTTTCTATTCGCCTATTCGCCTATTCGCCTATTCGTCTATTCGTCTTCGTGCCAGCCGTGGCCCTCCGGGTCGATGACCTCCGGTTCCATGTCGAGCATGTCCGCGACCTTGTGGATGAGGACGTCCAGGATGAGCTCGGCGAGGTCGTCGGTGTCCATCGCGCGGGCC